>JANTFY010000028.1 GCA_024763185.1 Gammaproteobacteria bacterium
CGCTCAGCCTCGTCGACCAATTCCTTACTGGTGCGGCCATCGGCGTTGTAGGCGGCATTGGTAATTTCGTGCCCGACCTGAATCAGGTTGCGTAAAACCGAATACTCGCGAACAATTTCTGCATAAGCCTTGATATTAACCGCGGTAGGCGTGTCGTTGGCGAGGATGCCCAGGTAGGCCAGGCCTCCGATCGTGTCCAGTTCCTTGCGTTGTTCCAGCCAGTCGGAAATGGTGACCACGTCATAGGGTTTGTTTTCATCGGACAGCGTGGCTATGGCGCGGAAGATCAGCGCATGATCGTGGCGGTAAAAGTCTTTTTCATTAACCAGATCGGCCACGATCTCCCAGGCCTGGTTATCCAGCATCAGGCCACCGAGCACGGATTGCTCGGCTTCCATTGAATGCGGTGGCACCTTGAGGTCTTCAACGCGCTGGGTTAATTCGGCAACTCGGGTGGCAATTTCAGACATTTTTGGAGATTCGGTTACTAATAATAATTTTGGCTGAATATACTACTCATATTCATCCATGTACCCGTAGCATAAGCACGTCCCTGTGCAAGCGCTACTCTTGTACATCCATGTACCCGTAGCATAAGCACGTCCCTGTGCAAAAAAAAGGCCGTCTGAGACGGCCCTTGATACTACCAAAAAACGATGTAAATTTATTGCTAAATTTGCATCTAAATCGAAAGGCTTATTCTTCACCCACGATATCAATAACGATTGAAGCGTCGACGTCGGTGTAAAGATGGATGTCGACCTCATGTTCGCCAGTTACGCGGAAGGCGCCTTCCGGCAGGCGAATTTCACGCTTTTCAATTTCTACACCGGCAGCGCTTACCGCATCGGCGATGTCAGCCGTGCCAATTGAACCAAACAGCTTGCCTTCACTACCTACTTTGGCATTGATGATTACAGTACCCAGTGCCTCGATGGTTACTTTTCTGGCCTCGGCGGCTGCCAGGGTTTCTGCCGCGGCTTTTTCAAGCTCGGCTTTAATTTTTTCAAACTCGGCAATGTTTTCTTTGGTTGCCGGTTTGGCCTTGCCACCCGGAACCAGAAAGTTACGCGCAAAGCCCGCTTTTACGGTGACCTTGTCACCCAATGAACCCAAATTTTCGATGTTTTCCAACAGAATGACTTCCACAGGACAATCCTCTCACAAATTAATCAGTCTACTCGGGGATGGATTTCAGCTTTTTGCGAAAATCCATCCAGTTATCTATCACACCCAGCAGCGCGGTCAAAGCCACCACCTGGGGTAAAATTATCATCAACACATACAGCAAAAACAGCATCATGGATCTTCCATGCGCCTTCGACCAGCTGTGCACAATGGCCAAACCCTGATATAAAAAGGTTGACAGTACCACCACCATCATTGACACCACCCAGTCCTGGTTAAACACCAGGCTGGCCGCCACCAACAGTAAAGCCAGTATTGCAACACTCTGGCCCAGGCGTATGCCATAAAACTCGTCTCTGTAACCGTGGTCAGAGCCTGCCAGCTTTGACTGGAACCAGCGAGCAGCCATCAGTGTCGCTACAAAGGTGCTGTACATGACAGCCACCAGCAGGATCACCATCCAGTGCACCATGTTTTCCAGACCGGATTTAAACTGCGCGTATTCCATCTCCTGCAGTTCTGCACCTTCAAAAAGCTGCAATAAAATCTGTGTCCACAGCTGTTCGCTATCAGGCCACACGGTATACTGCACGGCCACAGCCAGCAGCGCCAGCGCCATGCCTACCACCATGGAGAAAGACAGAGACTGCGTTCTACGCAGCACCTCGGCCAGAATCATCATCGGTAGCCATTGCACCAGGCCGATGGTAATACCCACAAGCGGGGAACCGCTCAGCAGGTAACTCACCAGCGTGACGCCCACGATCGCCACCACTATGGCACGCGTGCCTGGCAATAAACCCTGGGTCAGAATAATCAAACCCACGATGGCGCCGCTTAAAATCGAAACCAGCGGTATAAACAGCGACAATATCGCCAGCAAACCCACCACGGTCGCCGCATGAAATGGCGATTTGAGGGCATATCTTGCTATTGCTAACATAGACAGACCCGCGACGGGGTACCGTTATTTTTAGTGCTGGTCGGTATAAGGCAATAACGACAGGAAACGCGCGCGCTTGATGGCGGTCGCTAACTGACGCTGATATCTTGCCTTGGTGCCGGTCACACGGCTGGGTACGATCTTGCCGGTTTCGGTGATGTACTCTTTCAGTGTTTCCAGGTCTTTATAATCAATCTGGTCAATGCCTTCGGCAGTGAACTTGCAGAATCTTTTACGGCGGAAATAACGTGACATTAGGCTTCTCCCTCAGCGGCGACTTCTGCAGATTCATCGGACTTGGCTTCGACAGGCTCTGCTGGGGTATCAGTTTCGCTGGATTCTGTACGGGCCGGTTTACGCTCGGACTTGGCGGACTCTTCTTTTTCCACCGCGGCCATCATCGGCGACTTTTCAGTCACGGCTTCTTTCATCACCAGCGTCAGGTGACGTAATACCGCATCATTGAAACGGAAAGTGGATTCAAGCTCATCCAGTACGTCTTTTGAACATTCGATGTTCATCAACACGTAATGCGCCTTGTGGATTTTCTTGATCGGGAATTCTAAATGACGACGACCCCAGTCTTCTTCACGATGAACTGCACCGCCGGAAGTGGTGATCATGTTGCGATAACGTTCCACCATAGCGGGAACCTGTTCGCTCTGGTCGGGATGGACCAGGAATACTATTTCGTAATGTCTCATAACATCCTCATGGATTAGGCCCCCTGCCTACGAAAACAGTGGAGCGAGAAGTTAAAGGACCGCGGATTCTACATGAGCCCACGCTGGAACACAACACCCGTCTCGGTCGACTGATACATCCCATAAGTCCTATACAGTTTGCATTGCCGCTGGAGAATGATTCACGTAAAGTGAAGCCTAAGGACTATTGATGAAACACCATGAAGGCCCAGTCATCTCGAAACTCAAAAATAGTTGATTCTATTTACCTTCGATTCAACCGTCGGCAATTAATTTACCTGTCGCTGTTACTGTTTATTGCCGGCACCCTGTTTGCACTCTACCAACCGGTTTCTCCAGACGCCACTTCCGAGCGGGGATTCTGGCAGCAATTTCTATATCCGGTCGAACACAACCCCGAAGCCCGGCTTCCTTCTGTCAGTGAAAAACTGAATGATCTCGTGGTCATTGATGATCATATCTGGGTGGTGGGAGATGGCGGCCTTATACTGCACAGTGCCGATGCAGGTCACTGTTGGCAACCCCAGGGCCCTTGGATTCAGGCACTGGGCAGCTTCGATTGCGTTACATCGAGTCATGGGCTTTCTCGGCTGTTTTCGGCCAACACTTCTGCCAGGTTTTTTGCTCGTACAGGCCGCTTCCTTTTATCCCCGGCCCATGCGGCGGAACCCAAAAAGTCCCTGGCTATCGAATCGGACCGCAATCGTTTGAATGACAATACGTCCGCTATTAATGTCAACGCTGGGGGGTATGCTCCACAAGAACTGGTGCGCGAGGAAGACGTCAGCAACCGCATCAAACAGATCACGGCTGAGATTCTGGGTATAAATGTAAAAAAAATAATCGATCAAAGTGAGTTCAAGACCGATCTTGGCGCAACGGATTTTGACCTGGCGGAACTGGTGTTGGCCTGGGAAGACACTTTTGCAATCTCTATTCCTGACGATGAAGCGCGACAAATCACAACGATTAGACAGGCCGTTAATATCGTTATCGATAAACTGTTGGTTGCCCAGAGCCAGAATGTACAACAGGTATCCGTTCCGGAACCAGAAACGGTACAGAAAATTGCACCTGAAAAAGAAACCAACAGCCTTACAGACACGCCGGAAAATCTTGTCTCCATAGCATTCAACGGGCCAAAACAAGGCCTCATTGTGACCAAAAACAGGCGTGTACTTGTCACCCGCGATGGTGGTGAAAACTGGAATCCCGGCAGGCCAGCCATCAATACCAGAACCCTGAGGCCTTACTTGCAAAATTCAGTCCAGGCTTTAAGCGTGGACCAGGACGGAAACATACACGTTTCTCTTAATCAGGGGAAGGATTGGGAGTTGTTTAAAAAGTACGGTGCACCCGCCAATATTTACGAGCTGCCTGACCGGCGAATCTTTACGATAAATGGCCAGGGTCTACTCGTAATTGCACATGAAAACGGTGGACAATGGATCCCTGCCATCACCTTGTCCCAGGATCCAACGCAACCCCTGGCAGACTATAGCGTAAGCCCTGCGCTATGGTGGTACCCGCTGCTGTTACTCAGTGTGGCTTTACTCATCATTGCCGTATGGCCACGTTCTGAACTGGCCGAAGACGAAGGCATCGCTGGCCTGGCGGCATCCGACAAGCCTCTACAACCGGGCGACCCGGATGCACTAAACCTGAACAGTGTTGCCGCCGACATTACCACTTTTTTAAGTAATCCCCAGACCACGGCGCCTTTAACCATGGCCATTACCGGTCCCTGGGGTAGTGGCAAAAGTTCATTAATGAACCTGATACGGGCCGATCTCCAACAGCGTGGTTTCTCTCCGGTGTGGTTCAATGCCTGGCATCACCAAAAAGGTGAACAGTTACTGGCCAGCCTGTTTGCGCATATCAAACAGCAGGCCATTCCCTCCTGGTTCAGTTTTGATGGCATCTGGTTTCGCCTAAAACTGGCCGTTATGAGAAGCTATCGTCACTGGTTTATTGTGACCCTGCTGGTGGGCTTGCTCTTTTTAACCGTTTCCTTAAATAAATCAGAAATTAACGAATTTCTGCAGAGCTTGGCACTGCTTGCAGACCCCAAATCCTGGTGGCAGGTACCCTGGGAAAACTGGATGCCCAATATCAAATTATTTTTTTACAGCGAGGACTGGATCCAGACACTGGCCAGCATCTTCGGCATTGGAGCCCCACTGCTGGCCTTGATTCGTTCGGTTCGCGGGTTTGGCATCAACCCGAGCAAGCTGGTCAGCATTGACCAAGGCGCCAACCCGAAAAAAGGCTACGATCCGGGTGCACGCGCCCGCTTTGCCAAAGAATTTAATGACGTCACCTGGGCACTCGGTAACAACAAGATGGTGATATTTATTGATGACCTTGATCGTTGCACCCAGGATAACCTGATCGATATTCTGGAAAATATAAATTTCCTTTCCAGTTCCGGTGACTGTTTTTTAATCGTTGGCATGGCCCCGAAATATATCGAGGCCTGTGTGGCCAATGCCTATGAAAAACTGGCCCAGAGCATTGCCGAAAAGGAATTACACGACAAGAAGAATCATATCGACGACGAACAAACACATAAATTCCGTTTTGCGCACAATTACCTGGAAAAGATGATCAACATCGAGGTGCCGATTCCAGGCATGCAGGAACACAGCATCGACCAGTTATTCAATCTACAGGGACCCAAACCCACAAGCGGGTGGTCACAAAAACTTAAATCCTCATGGGATAAACTAAAAGCTTCTGCCCATATCGTGGTTGCGGTTTTATTCCTGGTTGTGGCCATCGGCTACGGCTGGGAATATGGACGCAAGATACCGGAAAGACCCGAAGCCGAAGAGCCACCATTCATTGAGCTGGAACCGCTATCACAAAAGGATCTTCTTGCGCTGATAAAAAATCCATCAAATAACACCATCATAGAACAGTTATCCACACAAAAAACTCAACCGGGTAACAGTACAGATTTAACGGAATTTAGCCTGGCCTTACGTGTAGAGAAAAATCAATTAGAGAAGGGTTTAAAAATCGCATCGATAGGAAAGGGCGAAAACAAGGCCGACATACTTTTAAAATACAACCCGAGAAAAGAATCTGACACCGTTCAACAAACTTCAACAGACAGACGCCAGGAAATAGATGAGCCGAAGTCAGGCACAGCCTCTACCCGGCCCGCGCAATTTCGTCAGGCGGTTTTCCAAACGCAAGACAGGATCTCGGTGCTGAATTTATTACTGGGTTTGCTACTTTTCGGGTCCCTGGCCTATTACCTGTATAAAAAGAAAAGGGACAAATATGCACAGGATTCAGAAGACTTTAAAGCAGCGTTAATCACCTGGACGCCGTGGATACAGCTCAAACAGGACACTCCCCGTGCCGTAAAACGATTTCTAAATCATTTACGATTCCTGGCCATTCGCAATAAAAAAGAAATGGATGAAACAGAACTCGTTGCCATGGCGAGCATTTATTTTTATAACCTGAAATGGTTAAAAGACGATAAAAACTTTGACATGCTATGCAATAACGAGCTGGCAGAACTAATAAAGCAGGACATCGACTATTCTACAAAGTCCGAATCAGAGCAGAAAACCTTGGTGTCGGTAATAAATACAAGGGCAGAAAAACTGGCAAGTGTTTTTGATACCATCGACTGCGCCTCTTTTTCGTCTGTACGCACTAAAGCCCTGGGGATTCTGGAAGGTGCATTACCGGACACTACCATGCATGAGACTGTAGCAGAAACGCCTGCACAAGAGGCGACTCAGGCCAGTTAATCTTCACCACATCAAGGTCTAGTGAGCGCTGATTTAATAACTCGGTCCCGATGTAAGCACGATCCCGGCATATTCCACTTTCGCTAAAGACAGGATCTTGCAGGGGCTGGTGATCACTTGGGCCTGCACACTGCCAGCCTCAGGTTGCTGGAACTTGACCGGCAGTATCAGCTGGCCATCTTTTAACATGGCTGCCGGGCCGGCCAGCTGTATTGAATAACCACTGCTGGGTTTTTGCCCCATCGCGATAAGAACCAGGCTCTGGCTGTTGAAATCAACGCTGGGAACCGGTTCCGGCTTTTGATTGAAATTACGTGGTTTGCCACCGATTATTTTTGCCAATTGCGTTTGCGAGGTAATGGATTTTATTTGTTGCTGAGACACAGCACACTGACTGGATTGGTAGATAACCTGTAATGCCAGCACCTCGTCTTTGCAGGCAGATAAAAGTAGCGCTATCCCCACTGCACACAACGCCTTGAAAGTTGATTGCATCATGCTCTTAACCTATTGAGCGGGCAGTTGAGGGGTTTTGCGTGGCTTGTAAAAACCCGCGGGCTTTTGATCCGACCCGGCCACCGCACTGTTTACACCAAAATTAGACAGGATATCGACAACAAAATCGAGACCGCTGATATCGGTGTTAGTCACTTCAATATTATTCAATGAATCGATACCCGGGTAGCCACCACAGGCCTCGGCAAGCTGACAGATATAGTTATCATTATCGATATCCGACCCGGCTATCACCCGGTAAGCGCCAGGCGTTACATTCTCGAAACTGTAGGAATATATGCCGTTGCCGTGATCCGTCGCCACCGTGTTATCGATTAGTGCAGAATTCTCATCGAGCAACAACAGGTAGATCTGCGCGACCTCGCCCTCTGTATCGACCACGCCGACCTGCATCGTAACCTGCACTTCCAGTTGGTTACCATCACTCAGGTCGAAAGTGATGTTGCCCAGGTACAAAGAATCCGCCAGTCCGGACCGGTCTATAGTCACCGAGTATTCCCCCAGACCGTTAGCATCAACATCGTAGGTAGATACACCCAACCAGGTTGCACTGGTTGTGACGGAAGTCACCGAGGCCACCTCCCCGCCTTCGTTTGATAGTATCACCCTGGCACTACTGCTTAATCCCAGCACCAGTTCACTGGGCTCGGCAACAATAATCGCCGGTAGTGGGACAGGCTCTCCGCCATTGGCCAGCGTCTGGGCCGCCTGGACCGCTGCAAGCGCATTGATAAATCCATGACCATAGATATCGTCACGCCCCGCATCACCCAGATCCTGCGTGATGCTGCCGGTAATGAGCAGGTTGTCGATATCATCGGGCGTCAAGCCCGGATGAACCGCGCGCATCAACGCAAATACGCCAGCCACATGAGGCGTGGCCATGGAGGTTCCCTGGTAAAACGAATAGGTCGGTTCGCGCGAGCCACTGGAATCATCGGCCAGGCTGCTTAATACGCCGTCCACGTAGCCATCGTTATTGAGATCGGCAGCGACATTTCCGCCCGGGGCAGCCACATCGATACGACTGCCATAATTCGAATAGGGTGCGCGGTTATTGTCATAATCGGTCGCACTGACGGAAATGACCCCATCGTAAGAAGCCGGATAACTTAATTGATCGGTATTTTCGTTGCCCGCAGCTGCCACCACAATCACGCCGGCAGCCCGCGCCGCATCGTAAGCATTTTGAGAGGACTGGCTGAAACCCCCACCACCCAGGCTGAGATTGATAATGTCGGCAATTTGCGTGGGTACTGTCTGGCTGTCATTACTCAATCCCGCCGCATAACGCACCGCCTGGATGATGTCGTAAGTAGAACCGCCATATTGCCCCAAAACTCGCAAAGGCATGATTTTGGCACCCCAGGACACGCCAGACACCCCGCTTGAATTATTGGAACCCGCGGCGATGGTACCGGCCACATGGGTGCCGTGCCAGCTACTGTTATTGATCTGGCTGCTATCACCCGGATCATCCGGATTTGCATCGATGCCATTACCATCCAGCGCATTATCTGCGTCAGAAATAAAGTCATAACCACTGACCAGCTGCCCACTGAATTCCGGGTGCGACAGGTAAACGCCGGTATCGATAACGGCCACGATAACATCATTTCCTGCCCTGTCGCCGGTGGAAATATCCCAGGCCTGGGGTAAATTGATCGCCGGGTAATGCCACTGTAATCCATAATAAGTATCGTTCGGGGTCAACAAGGGACGACGGATATAATTGGGCTCGGCAAATTCGACATCGGCGCGTTGGTTCAATTGTTTTATCTGCTGCAGGGTTTTGAATTTAGCGAATGCCTCCGGATTAAATTGTGACAGCTCACTTTCAAACGTTGGAGCAGCTGATCTGGCAGAACTCATTGGGGTATTGATGTCTTCAACATCAAAACGGGCCAGAGTTGAACGGTTCGTTGACTGGTGCGATAAACTCATCGACTGGTTAGCTATTCTGAGAGCTTGTATCCCCGAAGACTCTTTCAGCTTGGTGATCGCTTGGCCGGGAATAAAATCCATGGAGTTCTGAAGTTGAACTGACGATGAGGCCACCGTATCAAGCGACAAGGTGTACTTGGAGCTGCCACTAAAGGCATGAACACCTATGTAGATTGCTTGAGCTGTCGCAGCAACTTCTTCATATTCTCCGTATACTCCATCGTTATATGAAAAATCAATAATATTAAAGTCACTGTCATAGATATATAAATCGAGGTCGCCCTGGAAAATATCAGCGCCATCATAGTCAACCACCTGCATGCGGATGGTTTGGTTGCCCTGTAACTGTACCTGGTAAACATCCCATTCATCTGCAGCGGTAGCAAAACGATCACTTTCTAAAATACGGCCTGTTCCGGCGTTACTGGCAAAACCCTGCACACTGGAAAAATTGGGGATCACCTGTGCCGTATTAAACAAATTATTACCGACATTGGGGGCCGCAAAGGCATCGTTAATATCACTGTCCACCTGGGTCAGCGGGGCTACCTGGTAGAAACCGGACAGGGTAACGTTGATATTTGCGTCGCTACACAGGATCACAACATTTGAAATATCCGCATCGGCAACCTGGCCACTGCCATTGCTGATGGAACAGATTTGCGAGGCTGGGTTCTGCGTCACCAGGATATTATACAAACCGCCTGACGGCTCTCTCTGGCTGAATGCGAAACTACCGTCAGCATCTATCGATAAGGTTTCGCTACCGTTTTTCTGTATCTGCAGCGTTCCCGTGAGACCGGACACGGTTCCGCCAATAGTATGCAGATTTTCACAGCTGATGTTGACATCGATGACATCCGCTCCATAAACCGTACCGTTGGCACCGGCAATGGCACAAAACTGATCGGCTGGCTGGGATTGAACCGTGACCTGGTAACTGGATCCGTGTAACAAGGGCTGGGTAAAAGTGAAGGCACCATCGGCATTTCGTGTCAGTGCGTCCGTTCCATTGTTGAGCAGGGTGATACTACCCTGCAACCCGTTAATATTACCGGAAACAGTGAAACTGTCTAAAAAACAATCAACAGAAATATCCGTGACGTTAGAGTCGCTGACAGTTCCACTACCATTATTGACCGCACAGGTCTGCCCCACGGGTTGCGACAGCACCGTGACATCATAAGTCGAACCTTCGGGCATTTTAGTGGCAAAAATGGAAATACCCGGAGAATTGATCAGCAAGGAGTCGCTATTATTATTGGTCAGCCTCAAGCTGCCCTGCAAGCCGGTGACATTAACATTCACAAAGTAACTGACAGGCTCGCTGTTATCTTCATCATCTGCTGAGTCGGAACCGGTACAGGCGACCAGTAAAACAAGCGGCAGGGCCAATAACAGGTAATGTAAGCGCCTTAGTATCCGTGCAGGGTTTTCAACCATGGTTGTGTGATGCATCCATTAGACGAACCATGAGTATAATCGCTGAGCGGCGGTAAATCCGGTGAATTTTGTATCAATCGTGAGCACGTCGGCGATTGACTTAAATCAGGCAATTGCCGGTGGCGACCGAAACAGCGAGGTTTTCCAACTGCGGGTAATGAGGGCATGAAGATGAAGGTTTTATACCTTACGTCTTCACATTTTCATTAAAATGGCTATTTATGAGAATCATGTTGTTAAAAGTTCTGCGATATTTTTGACAAAACTCTGTCATTCCGAGCGCAGCGCGGGAATCTATGGTCGTTCAGCACTGCAAAACCGCATAGATTGCCACGCTATCGCTCGAAATGACCTGTTACATGATTTTCATTAATTATCCTGCTGCCCGTTCAATATCCTGAATTCAACTCGACGATTCCTGGCACGGCCTTCCGCAGTTTCATTGGTGGCTTTGGGTGATGACTCACCATAACCCCTGGATATCAATCTATCTGCCGCGATACCTTTTATAACCAGATATTCTCGTACACTTGCAGCGCGTCGGTCCGACAATTTCAAATTATTGCCTTCAGAGCCGTGGCTATCCGTATGTGCCTGTACCTCGACCCGTATCAGTGGGGATGAATTCAGCGCTTCAACCGCTTTATCCAGAATAATCTTAGAGTCAGTGGTCAGGCGGGCTGAATTGGTATCAAAATGAACGCCTTCAAGTGTCAGGTTTAATGCCTTAACAGCCAGTACTACACAACCAGTCGCATCAACTTGCACCCCTTTTTGCGAGTCAGGGCAGGCATCTATCGAATCCAGAACTCCATCATCATCACTATCGACCTCTGCCACTACGGGTTCAACTATCGACGTTATGACACAGCCACTTGAATCGACCTGCGCGCCTGCAGCCGAATCCGGACAGGCATCCAGACTGTCTTTTACGCCATCATTATCGCTATCGGCAGCTACCGGAACGGGTTTCGATTGTTCTGAATCGCCAAAATAATATCCCAGGGTCAGGCCAATGCTGCGTGCATCCTTGTCATAAAAATCCAGTGCCAGCCTGGCAAACAGTCCATTGCTTAATGAACGCCACTGCACACCTGCTCCGGCGGATATTCCCGAACTGTTCTGTTTATCAAAGGGTACATTGGGTGTTGTGGCTTTATTGCTGATGGCGGAAACGCCCAACTTGCCGTACACATTGAATGGTTCTTCAGGCTCAAACAGGTAGTAACCGACGTGCAGGGCGGGAATTTTATAGGATATTTTCTCAGTACCGGTGATGCTCGGATTGCTATTGTTTAACCCGGCTTCTCCCAGGTCTGCATAACTCAACTCACCAAACCAGCGTGGTTTAAAGTGCCAGCCCACAAACAGGTTATAACCTGCATCACTGTCATCCGAAGTGCTCCAGCCGAACGAGGAACCCTCCGGATCAACATGCGTGGAGGCCAACCAACTGGCACCAATGTATAAACACTGGTCGAACTCTGCATCGTCCTCCGAATCCAGCGGGTTATGACGGCCACAGAAATTGATATCATCCGCAAAAACCGGAATAAAACTACTGATCAAAACCAGCACAGCGGCACCGTGCAGTCTGCCCATTTTTTTCCCTGCTTTGAACAGCAGCGGCAGAAACAGCATCAGGAGTGTCAATGGAGAGAAACCGCCAATACCACGAACCGCGGTTTCCAATTCATCGCCTTGCTGAATGGCATCCGGAATTCCGTCACCATTTGCATCGATAAGTTCTGCTGAATCTGCAACGCCATCATTGTCGCTGTCAGTATCCCGGTAATTGGATAAGCTGTCGCTGTCAGTATCCGGGTTGGGCAGTACAGTTCCAGCGGTACCTACTATTACATCCGGGTCGACAATATCAGCCAGGCCGTCGAGATCCGCATCCGTCAGGATGTCCAGCCTGCCATCATCATTGGCGTCGAATGCATTACTCAGACCAGCCGCTTCAAATACATCGTTCAGGCTGTCGTTATCACTGTCGAGGTCCCTGAAGTCCGGCGTAGAATCCCCATCACTATCCAGCGGAATCATGGCAGGGTCGACAGCATCATGAAGGCCGTCATTATTGGCATCAGTGAAATTATCGACCACGCCATCGGCATTTGCATCCAGAACCGACTGTACGGCTTCTACACTGTCGGGCAGGCCGTCGTTATCACTGTCGTGATCCAGGCGGTCAATCAACCCATCACCATCGGTATCCACATCATTCCCGTTGCCATCGGCCTCGGCGCTATCAGGAATGCCGTCATTGTCGTCATCAATATCAATCGAGTCGCTGATGCCATCATTGTCCTTATCGGCCTTGAGACCCGGAACACTGGTGTCACCATCGATTGAATCGGCAATGCCATCCGCATCGACATCAGTGGCATCGTCCAGCATGCCGTCATCATTGCTGTCCAGCATCCCATTACCGGCATCATCGATATCGAGGGTGCCATCGTTATTACTGTCAAGGTCAAGATAGTCTGGGGTTCCATCACTATCCATATCGAGCGGAGGTACCGTAACCGTACCGGCAGGGTCTAGAAACCCATCCGCATTATCATCCTGATTACCGGCTTCGGTTACGTCCGCTATGCTGTCATTATCCGCATCCAGATCGCGAAAGTCAGCCACGCCGTCGCCATCCGTGTCAACCGGGCCGGTAGCCTGGCTATCACCGTAACCGGCAAAGCTGTCGCCACTGTCCGGAATACCGTCATTGTCAGAATCGATTTGCGGATTATCCAGCACACCGTTGTTGTCGCTATCGACAACAGCGGGCTCCAGACCACTACCTTCAATCAGGTCAGAAATACCATCGTTATCCGTGTCAAGGTCACGGAAATCCGCAACCAGGTCGCCATCGGTATCGACAGGATCATTGGCCAGGCCACCGAACAGACTGTCGTTGCTGTCGATACTGTCCGGGATACCATCATAATCGGCATCCGTTCCATTATCATCGACCACTCCATCGTTGTTGGTATCCACGGCTGCCGGATCAAAACCACTGCCTTCAACCAGATCGTGAATACCGTCGTTATCGGCATCCAGATCCTGAAAGTCCGGCCGCGAATCACTGTCGGTATCCATTGGTGAATCGGCGCTACCGTTACCATCCTGATCCAGTAAAGCGGACAAACTGTCATTTGTTTCTATGGCATCGGCCAGGCCATTGGTCCCCACTGCCGTTTCAATAACGCCGTTATTATCCCCATCCAGCGAACTGATTTTTGCCGGACTTAAACCGCTTTCCTGCAGGTCATTGATGCCATCGGCATCGGCATCCAGGTCGAACACATCGGCAATGGCGTCACTATCGGTATCCAGCAGGGTATCGACGATGCCATCCATATTGGTATCGACGCCACCGACAAGCGCAAAGTCAAAGGCATCGTCGATGTTGTTACCATTGCTGTCCACGCCGCTGCTACGGGCTTCGAACATATCCGGAATGCCATCATTGTCACTGTCAAGGTCCAGGTAGTTGGCAATACCATCACCGTCACGGTCAATAACGCCGTCATCGATGCCGTCGCCGTTGGCGTCAACACCACCGGTCTGGTCAACATCCAGAATATCGTCGATGCCGTCACTGTCGCTATCCACACCACTACTGCCATTTTCCAGAATGTCTGGAATGCCATCGCCATCAGTATCGATATTGGTGGAAACACCTTCGACCGCGTCCGGGATGCCGTCGTTATCGGAGTCCATATCCTGTGTATTCAGTATGCCGTCACCGTCAGTATCGATTACGGCATTGTCATCAATGCCATCGCCATTGGCGTCGCTGCCACCGGTCTGATCGACATCATAGGCATCATCGATTCCATCACCATCGGTATCGGTACCGGCAGCCCCTCCTTCAATTGCATCTGAAATACCGTCATTATCGGAATCGCTATCCTGTGCATCCGGTATACCGTCACCGTCTGTATCAACTGCGGCATTGTCGTCAATGCCATCGCCATTGTTATCAGTTCCACCGGTCTGGTCGACATCATAGGCATCGTCAATGCCGTCACCATCCGTATCGGTACCGCTCGCACCACCTTCTATAGCATCCGGAATTCCATCGTTATCGGAATCCAGGTCGCGAAAGTCCACCGTGCCATCGGCATCGGTATCTACCGCGGCGTTATCATCGATGCCATCGGCATTCGCATCTGCGCCACCTGTCTGATCAACATCATAGGCATCATCAATGCCATCGTTATCGGTATCGAGTCCGCTGGAGCCACCTTCAACCGCATCGGGAATACCGTCATTGTCGGAATCCAGGTCCAGATAATCCGGTGTGCCATCGCCATCCGTATCAACCGGGTTGTTGACATCGGCACCAGCCTCTACATGATCAGGGATGCCGTCATTATCGGAATCCAGGTCGAGGTGATCCGGCGTGCCGTCGTTGTCGCTGTCCGGCGGATTGTTTAAATTGCCTGCGGCTTCCACACGATCAGGAATGCCATCATTGTCAGAATCCAGGTCCTGAAAATCAGGGAATCCGTCACCATCGCTATCCGGGCAACTGGCATTAAAAGGAGGTCCTGCCGGGCATTCAACGTCATCCGGTATACCGTCGCTGTCCGCATCGGTCGTCAACCGGGTGACAACCTGTGTTGCAGCGGTGTTGCCATTGGATGAAGCATCCTGAGCAACATTTGCCAGCACATCGATGGAAATATCGCCATTGCCATCAGGCGTGATGTCAGCGGTATAGGTATGGCCATCAACGGATACAAAGTTACCGGCTGAGCCATTGCCAACAACAATGTCGCCCACAACAAAACCAGTCACGTCGGTACTGAACTCGAAGGTAACCGTGTAAGCCCCTGTGGTTTGAGACGGTGCATTCAGAATAGTGATCGTTACTGTCACTGTATCCTTATCCGCTTCCACCAAAACCGCATTACCGGTATTGCCCACTGCATCGGTCTGGCTGGCATTGATGTCGATGACATCGGTACCATCGGCTATGGCGCTGACATCAAAGCTGGCACTCCAGCTGCCTTCCGCGCTACAGGCAATATCCTGACTGACTGGTGTTGCCCCGGCGATACTCACAGAGACATTGCCATCACCCGCAGTACAGGTACCACTGACCGGATAGGCAGCCTGGTTAGCCTGGGTGGCAGTCGGTGCACTGGTGATCACGACAATCGGTGGTGCAGTATTTTTATCGGCTTCAACCAATGCTGCATCGCCGGTATTGCCGGCGGTATCGGTCTGGCTGGCATTGATAGCTATCACATCGATTCCATCGGCAATCGCACTGACATCAAAGACCGCGTTCCAGGTGCCTGCATTACAGGGTACAGCCTGACTGGCCGGAGTCGCCCCGGGGATGTTTACCGTCACATTGCCATCGCCTGTGCTGCAGGTACCGCTGACGGGATAAGCCGCCTGATTGACAGACGTTGCCAGGGGCGCACTTGTCGT
>JANTFY010000029.1 GCA_024763185.1 Gammaproteobacteria bacterium
GAAAATTCCTGTGTCATATAGCCGATATGGGGTTTGAGTTTCTCGGCCTGCTGCGGCACCCGGTAACCGAGCACATCGGCTTCACCGGAACTGGGTAAGATCAGTCCGCACAACATACGAATGGTGGTGGTTTTACCCGAGCCGTTCGGGCCAAGAAAGCCGTAGATGGCGCCCCTCGGTACATCCAGATCGAGTTTGTCTACTGCCACCAGGTCGCCGAAGCGGCGGCTCAGGGCATGACTGCTGATAACCGGATCGGTGTTCATGGGTCCGCGCTATTACCGGTATCGTGTTTGAACACCACCTCTAGCGGCGTACCTGCGCTCAGTGATTCGGCTTGTGCATCGAGCAGATCGACCTTGGCGAGATATGCCAGTCTCGAACGATCATGGGCAGTCAGGGAATAATACGGGGTAAAACTCGGGTCGCGGCTGATCATGCGTACGCGTCCGGTAAACACTGTTGCCACTCCGTCCACCCGGACTTCGGCCTGGCTGCCGGGTCGGATGTCCGCACGCATTTGCTCCGGCACATAGATCCGGGCATAAGGTGTTTCACCGACCAGCAACACCGCCACGACATGGCCCGGCGACGGCTGCTCGCCGACGATGAAAGGCAGGCTGTCGATGCGGCCGTCCCGGGGCGCGCTGATGGTGAGGTGTTTTAAATTGACTTGCAGGTGACGTACCCTGGCGACGGCACTGGCCACCGCGGCACGCGCCTGGGCCAGTTGTTCGGCGCGCGTGCCATGCAGCAGTTTATCCAGCCTGGCCTGGTTTAGCGCCAGGGTGGCCTGTGCGACACGCCATTCACTTTTTGCCTTATCCAGGGTTTCAGGTGTGGCGAGTTTCTGTTGGTGGAGCTTCCTGAAACGCTCGTATTCGGATTTTGCCAACTGCAATGCGGTACGTGCCGTTTCAAGTGCCGCTTCAGCCTCGGCGACATCCTCTTTTCGTGCGCCGGCAACTAACTCCTGTAATTTTGCTTCCGCCAGTTGCTGGTTTGCCACTGCGGCATCCAGATCACTCTGGGTGCGTTGCCTGTCCTGTTGCAGGATCACCTGGCCGGCCTTGACCTGCTCTCCCTCATGCACAGCAATCCGGGTAATGGGCTCATTGCTCTCGGTGATCAACTCCAGCCTTTCCCATTCAAGGATGCCTACAACAGGTATCTGGTCACCCTGCGGAGTGCAACCGGTGATGGATGTATAGAGTATGAGTGGTAGCAGGTTGCGAGCAATTTTCAAACCAGACATTGGGTTCCCCTTAACTTATAAATACTCTATGGTTAAAAGCTTGGTAATTAAGGCACACCAGCCTGATGTTCTATTATTCCACACCAAAGTTTCTCTGTCACAGAAGCTCTGTTTGCCGTAGAAAATCGAAACGGTGACCTCGCTCCAGGTCAAACGGGCCGTCAACCTGGTAAGCATTATAAAGTGCATTGTCTCCAATGGTGGACGCAATGCGGCATTGCCATACCCGGCCGGATTTGTTTGGCAGGGGCTTGAGCCGGTATGTGTATAGCAGGTTTTGTATGTCGTTTTCATGGTATGGATGTAGTGTCACAGCAGAGGCGTGTTTGCTATATAGGGCGAAATTCCAGGCTTGCTGCGAGGCAATAAAGTTGATGCCCAGTGGCAGGGGTGATCCTGCTGTCGCTTCCCAGTCTCTCATTGGCATGAAGTTGAATTGGTCAATGGTGTTATTGTAAGCAGCTCACTGCTCATTTCTGCCTCTCGTCAGGCATGGCGACAATGTAGTTGACGTGGATATGATGCCGTGTCGCAGGATTGTTGCAAGACAAAATTATCAAGTTGCTTCTGTTAATTGGCTGTCACCCAGGTTGCAGCAAACCTCGTTCGGGAAGATTAGGATTATTGTCAATCTGACCCGTCTACGATTAAGCACGGAACTATTTTGAATAATAAGCACATCAGACCAGAAGTACCGCAACCGCCACACCCGCACCACCGACGTGAAGCCTTACCCTGGGCGCAGCCTAAACCGCGAGCTGAGGAGCCGCAGGGGCCTGCCAAGCTGGAAGCGATCCTGAAAAGCCCATCGTATCGGCCAGCCATCGAAGATGTGGATTTTCTGGATGGTGATGATGCGCGTGGTGTGCGCCTGCAACTGGATTACCTGAAGCCGGACAGGCTGCTCAAGGCGCATGGTGTTCAACACAGTATCGTGGTGTTTGGCAGCACCCGGATCGTAGAACCGGCTGCCGCAAAGCTGAAAGTCGAACAATTGCAGGCAGATTTACAGACTTCGCCGCAAGATAGCGAAATACAACGTCGACTTGCCGTGGCCGAGCGTATCCTGGCCAAGAGTCACTACTACGAAGTCGCTCGTGAGTTTTCGCGCCTGGTCGCCGAGGCCGGTGGTGGTCCGAAAGACTCGCGTCTGGTGATAGTGACGGGGGGTGGCCCGGGGATGATGGAAGCGGCCAACCGCGGGGCACATGAGGCGGGCACCAAGACAGTGGGGCTGAATATTACCCTGCCGCACGAACAGTATCCGAACCCTTACGTCTCGCCTGAACTGTGTTTTCAGTTTCACTATTTTGCGCTGCGCAAGATGCATTTCATGTTGCGGGCCCGTGCACTGATTGCTTTCCCCGGGGGGTTCGGCACCTTTGATGAATTGTTTGAAATATTGACCCTGATTCAAACCCGCAAGATCAAGCCATTGCCGGTAGTGCTGGTGGGGGAAGCGTACTGGCGCAAGGCTGTTGATATCGACTACCTGGTGGACGAGGGTGTGATTGATGTCGAAGACCGGGAGTTGTTCTGGTACGCCGAAACGGCGCAGGATATCTGGGAAGGTCTGTTATGCTGGTATGAACGTAATGGTCAATCACTCATAGGACAAGAATAATGAAAATTTCATTCCATGGCGCTGATGAGAGTGTCACCGGTTCCTGCCATCTGGTTGAATGCGCGGGTAAGAAGGTACTGATCGATTGCGGCATGTACCAGGGCGGGCGAGAGCTTTCGGAGGAAAACAGAGAACCCTTCGGTTTTGAACCGGCGGACATCGATTTTTTACTCTTGACCCATGCGCACCTGGATCACTGTGGTCGGATTCCCTTGCTGGCCAGGCGGGGCTTTAGCGGTGAGATCGTCACCACGGCAGCCACCGTTGAGTTGGCCCGGCTGGTCATGCTCGATTCGGCCGGATTGCAGGAAGAGGAGGCCCGCTACCAGTTACGCCGGTCCCAGCGCCATGGTCATCACCATCAAAAGGACGCCGAGCCACTGTATACCACGCTGGATGCCCTCAACAGCCTCGAATTCATTGGTCGCAGGGCTACTTTTGATAATGCCCTGCAACTGGCACCCGGTATTCGTGCCACTTTTTTTAATGCAGGCCATATTCTGGGATCAGCCAGTATCCTGCTGGAACTGGAAGAAGACGGGCATCAACACCGCCTGCTGTTTTCCGGCGACCTGGGTTATAGCGGGCGCGCCATTTTGCCTGATCCGGCAACACCCCCGCATGTGGATACCGTGGTGATGGAAACCACCTACGGTGATCGGCTGCACAAGCAACTGCAACCTTCCATTGATGAGCTTTACGAGGTGATTAACGAGACGCTGGGGCGGGGCGGCAACGTGATTATTCCCACGTTTGCTTTGGAACGTTCCCAGGAAATCCTCTATTACCTACGAGAAGGAGTCGAAAATAAGCGACTGAAACATTACAGCAACGTGTTTCTAGATTCACCCATGGCAATATCCGCCACCCGGATATTTGAAAGACATCCGGAATGTTATGACGCGGAAACACTCGCGGTCTCGCAAAATGGTGATGATCCATTTGAGTTTCCGGGCTTGCATTTCACCAGAGAAACCGCTGACTCCATGGCCATCAATCAAGTTGAGGGCGGTGCCGTAATCATGGCGGGCTCGGGCATGTGTACCGGCGGTCGGGTTCGCCATCATCTAAAGCACAACTTGTGGCGCAAACAAAGTAGCGTGGTATTTGTTGGCTACGCTGCCCAGGGTACATTGGCGCGGCGCATTATTGATGGTGCCGAGCGGGTCAAGATTTTTGGCGAAGAAATTCCCGTGCGAGCCAGTATTCATACCATCGGTGGTTTTTCTGCCCACGCCGACCAGGCTGAGTTGCTTGACTGGCACCGTCAGACCGGCAAGCCCAAAACCACTTTCCTGGTGCACGGTGAAGAAGAGAGTATGAAGACCTTTGCCAGCAAGCTGGAAGATACGCATGTCGAAATGCCCCGCTTGCATCAGGAATATGTTTTGTGATCAGGGCTTGATCGGAGATCTTAATCGACATGAGGGCATCCAAAAACCAAACTGGCACCTGTCAGGTTTGCCAGCAGCAAAAACCATTGAGCAAACTGTTGCCGGCTTCCACGGTGCGGCACAACATCCTCAACCTGATTCAACAGGATTTTCCTCAGTGGAATCCCGAGGGTGCCATTTGTTATAGTTGTCTGAATCGTTATCGTACCGCCTATGTCGGCAAACTCATGGAAGATGACCTGGGCGAACTGGACGCCATTGAGCAGGAAGTGGTCGACAGCTTCCAGCAAAACAGTCTGCTGTCTGAAAACCTGAACGAGGAATACGAAAAGACACTGACCTCTGGTGATCGCATCGCGGATAAGGTGGCAGCCTTTGGTGGCAGCTGGTCTTTTATTCTGTGGGCTACCGGGGTACTTGGCGCATGGATTATCCTCAACTCGGTGATATTGTTATCCCGGCCTTTTGATCCCTACCCCTATATCCTGTTGAACCTGGTTTTATCCATGCTGGCCGCATTACAGGCACCTGTCATTATGATGAGCCAAAACCGGCAGGAGGCACGCGATCGCATGCGCGCCGAAAATGACTATCAGATTAACCTGAAAGCGGAAATGGAAATCCGGGTGTTGAATGAAAAAGTTGACCAGTTATTACATCACCAGTTACAGCGCTTTATGAAAGTACAGGAAATCCAGATGGAAATGCTTGAAGAGCTGCATGACCGATCCGAATAACGATCTCCTGGCATAGCCAGGTGAAATCCTTATTTTGCGCAGCCAGCTGAAAAATCAAACAGCATGTGAATTAACCGTTAACCTTATGCACTGGGTCCTGACGAAAGTAGGCGCTGAGTTGGCGATAAACCCTGGGATAGTGTTCATGTAAAAAATCCGGGGAGGTAAAAAAGTATTCACACATGACTGCAAAAAACTCTGCTGGGTTGCTAGCGGCATAAGGGGTAATATCACCATGATGGTGATGCACATGCTGAATCAACTGCTCATAGGCTTCACTCAATGAGTCTGTCCATTTATCTAGGCGCATGTCCGGGTGCAGTGGCGGCATACCATTGGCACGACCGTTGAGCATATCCAGCTTGTGAGCAAACTCATGTATGATCACATTTCGCCCCTGCTGTAATGTAAAACTATCCCGTTCGATATCATCCCATGAAAGAATGACGGGTCCCTGCATCCAGGATTCACCGCTTAAATCCCTGCTCTCTTTATCTACCAGACCAATGTCATTTTGCCGCTCTCTTGTTACCCTGAAGGCACCCGGATAGACAATAATCTCATACCAGCCATCGTAGGCACCGATGCCAAGATTTAGTATTTCCAGGCAGGCCTGTGCCGCAATTATGATTTTAACCCTGGGTGTGACGACCATTCCCTGAACGCCGGTAAAGTACTTTTTATGCAGGAACAGGGTAGCAAGAACGCGCAACCTGACTTTTTCGGTTGCACTGAGCGACATCAGCAAGGGCAGTTGGTGAGTAACGCCGAGCCAGTCATGATCCGGGATGGCGTGCTTGCGTAGGACTCGGTAGGATTTTAAACGTTCAAGCCACTTCATTGTATCGGCCAGGACGCTGATTTAGAAGAATAAGCAACTGCACCCGAGTTGAATGCAGATTGTTTTTGTTCACTCCCCGTGTTGTCTATGAAAACTGCTGGCGTGGCATTTCGGGCAAGGTGGAATTTTACCCGGCTTGTGAAAATGCAGTTTTTCGCCACATTGATCGCAGACCAGGGTACCGGGCCCGGTGATTTCTCCGCTACGGTAGACAGACGCCCTTTGTGCATCGAGTTTTAGTTTTTGTAACTCGAGCGTGGTCGGGTCCGCGATTTCTTGCAAAAGATATAACGTGTCGGCTTCGAGCAGGGCGGTTTCGAAACCGAGCCAGTCCTTGAGTTCACGGCCGCTTTCTGACAGATAGTGAGCGGCGTCACTCAGGTCCCGTTTGAGATAATCAGCGATCTTTTCAGCATCTTCTTCGGAGATTTCTTTCAAATCGATCGCTTTATCTTTTGCCTCTTCAATCAGTTTGTGGAGTAGGGGACCGGTTTTTTCTTCCGCAGTATGGATATTCTCGATGGCGCGCTCGTACATTTTTTCGTAGGCTTCGCCAAGGACGTCGATCGGGTCGTGGTGTTGCGAGTCTTTCATGGTTTTCTCCGGTTGGTTTCATCAATTGATTTCAGGCAAGCGCGGTTTTATTAGAATATGGCCAGCGCTTTCCTTAACTACTTTGTTGTTTGCTGATTACCTGCGTAACCTCATCCCCGCTGATGACTTCTTTTTCGTCCAGTAGTGCCGCCAGGGCGTCCAGCGTCGGGCGCATGCCGGTCAGGATTTCGGTCGCTCGTTGATGCCCTTCTTCCACCAGACTTTTGGCCTCCTGGTCGATCAACTGGGCGGTTGCTTCACTGAAATTGCGTTCTTCATGCTCCTGCACGCCGAGAAACTGCAAGGACTCGCGCTGACCGTAAGTCAGTGGCCCCAGTTTTTTACTCATGCCCAGTTGCGTGACCATGCCGCGGGCAATTTCAGAGGCGCGCTCCAGGTCATTCTGCGCACCGCTGGAGACATCGCCGAACACGATTTCCTCGGCCACGCGGCCACCCAGCAGAATGGCGATCTGATCCTTGAATTCTTTCTCCGTGGTCAGGAATTTCTCTTCTACCGGCAGTTGCAGGGTGTAACCGAGCGCCGCCACACCGTGCGGGATGATGGACACCTTGTGTACCGGCTCGCCGGTGGGTACGGTCTCGGCGACCAGAGTATGGCCGGATTCATGAAACGCGACGCGCTTCTTTTCTTTAGCACTCAATGCGCGATGGCGTTTTTCGGGCCCGGCGATGACGCGGTCGATGGCATCTTCGAAGTCTTTCATGGTGACTGCATCGTGGTTTTCACGCACGGCACGGATGGCCGCCTCGTTGGCGATATTGGCCAGATCGGCACCGACGAAACCGGGGGTGCGCTGCGCAACCACCTGCAGATCTACATCATGTGCCATGGTGATATGACGGGTATGCAGTTTGAGAATTTCACGACGCGCATTGAGGTCCGGCTTATCGACGACAATCTGCCGGTCGAAGCGCCCAGCCCGCAGCAATGCCTTATCGAGAATCTCGGGCCGATTGGTCGCCGCCATGACCACTACACCGATGGAGGGATCGAAGCCATCCATTTCGGTCAACAATTGATTGAGGGTTTGCTCGCGTTCGTCGTGGCCGCCCATCACGGGCCCGGCGCCGCGCGCCCGGCCGATGGCGTCCAGTTCGTCGATGAAGATGATACAGGGTGCTTTGGCACGGGCCTGTTCAAACATTTCGCGCACCCGCGCCGCGCCGACGCCGACAAACATCTCGATAAACTCCGAGCCGCTGATATTGAAGAAAGGCACACCGGCCTCACCGGCCACGGCACGGGCGAGCAGGGTTTTGCCGGTACCCGGTGGGCCCACCAGCAACAGACCCTTGGGCATATGACCGCCGAGCCGCTGGATGCGCGTGGGATCCTTGAGAAAATCCACGCCTTCCTTGAGCTCCAGTTTGGCTTCTTCCACACCGGCGACGTCGTCAAAGGTGACTTTGGGCAAGGAGTCCGGATGAATGTGGACCTTGTTGCCGATATTCAAAAAACCCTTGCCCATGGAACCCATGCGTTTGGCCATCCAGCCCCAGAGAAGAAATATCAGGCCGAAAGGTAGTACCCAGTTGGCAATAAAGTTACTGAGCCAGTTACTGCTATGGCGAACCGTGTATTTGACACCCTGTTGTTCCAGTTTTTCCGCAAGCTGGGTATCCGCCAATGGAATGGTGATAAAGTGCCTTGGCTGTTGGTTTTTCTCATCCTTAAGCGTCAGCGTTCCGGCGATGTATTTCTCCGTGATCACCGCCTCCTTGATCTCTTTTTTATTCACATGCTCGAGGAATTCGCTGTAAGGAATTTCTGTGCGTTGTTCCTGCTCATAACCTTGCCAGAGGTAGAAGGAAGCCAGCATGAACAGGACGTAAAGGATCAGGTTAAAATCCGGCCGCTGCCAGAATTTACGTTCGACGCTTTTGTTGATTTCTATATCGGGCTTTTTATCGCCCAGCGCGTAATTGCTTTTATTCATTCCAGTACTCCTTATGCCCGGATGCGGACGACCAGCACGTCGCAAGGGACTTGATGCAGCAGGCTTCCTGCCGTTGAGCCGAGTACCGTGCCAAAGCCGCCCTGGCCATGAGATCCCACTACGATCAGATCAACGTCATGTTGTTCGGCGTAGCGCGAGATCTCTAGTACGGGTCGTCCTGCCTGCGCAATAACTTCTGTATTTGGGGCGTCTGCCAGCTCCGCCAGGCGTTTCAAACGGGTATAGGCAAGTTCAACCTGCCGGCTTGTTTCTTCCGATACACGGGGTAGCACCGGGCCGGCATTTTCATTCTCAAATATCGGTGCATCCACCACGTGGATCAGGCTTGCCCTGGCGTTGTCTTTTGCGGCACTGGCCAGTCCATGTTTCAACACCCGCGCAGACGCGCTGGAAAAATCAGTCGCAATCAGGACATGCCGGAAGTTTGTCCTGTCCGACTGCAGCTGGTTGATCGCAGATAGCGCGTTCTGTCGAAGCCAGTCCCAGGCCGCGTCACGATCACTTTGATTAAAATAACGTACCCTGGCATGAGTAAAGGGTTTGGCCAATAACGTGAACCAGTGTTCCCAGGCCTTGTCACCGACAAGGGCAATACGCTCAAAATCATTCGGGTGTGCCAGTCCCAGTTTGAAATCATCCCAGGCAGCCTTCGGTTCCCAGCCCTCGAAGTCTTCCAGTTCCAGAAACAGGGAAATTTTTCCGTACTCTTTTATCAGTTCATCCAGGCGGGGTGTGAATTGCCGGTAGTCGGCGTCGGTCAACTTGCCGCTGGCCTTGAATGCGCCGATGCCGGGTTCCTGTGCTGTTAATTCTTCAATCATTTCATTACTCCAATAGCTGCTGTTATTCGATTCGGATTGGCTTCGCCAATACCGGTGCATCATGGCACCAATGATTAACCCGGCAATTAAAATAGCCGGGTTAATAACACTATTTCAGATGGTTCAATTTGCACCAGTGTTGCCTTTATAGCCCTGGAAATAAAGCTTGCGGTCACGTAAAAATTTATAAGCTGCGACCTTGACGGCATCGTTGAAGACAAACCAGGCCAATGCATAGGCCCACATCCACATCGCGTATTCCCAGCCGATAGGGGTGATAAACACGCCATAAACGGCGATCAAGGTACCCAGTACGCGGGTGGAAAATGTAGCATTGAACAGCAGCCAGGAAGGGTAGGGTTTTTTCCAAAACCAGTCATCGATGCGCGTGTTGTAGATGGTGCCGTGCCCGGCGATCACCAGCTTGGCGAAGAACATGGACTGGATCATCTCGGTCGAGAACTTCATCTCCAACAGGATATAAAACAGCAGAAATGAAGATACGACGCCCGCGATGCCCAGTACACTGGAGATGGTCAGGATTTCAGGCATGTTCCAGCGCACCGGTTTGGTATCCACCTTGGTATGGTCCGATGCTATCGCCAGGATCGGGATGTCGTTGAGCAGCGCCAGGATAATGATCATCAGTGCCGTAATGGGATAAAAATTAAAAACCACAATCGCAAGCGTCATGAATAAAATGATGCGAATGGTCTCGGCGATGCGAAAAATGGAATAACTCTTCATCCGCTCGAAGGTGATGCGCGCCTGCTTGATGGCATCGTTGATCACCGACAGCCCGGGTGCTGTCAGGATAATGTCAGCAGCGGCACGCGCTGCGTCGGTGGCGTTAGATACTGCAAAACCGCAGTCGGCCTTTTTCAATGCCGGTGCGTCGTTCACGCCATCACCCGTCATGGCAACGATATGCCCGCCTTTTTGCAAGGTATCGACGATGCGGTACTTATCCTCCGGCACGACCTCGGCAAACAGGTCGACGTCCTCGATCATCTCGATAATGGCCGATTCATGCGTGTGAATGAATTCCCGGTCCAGCAGCCGGGTGTCATACAGTTGTTCAATCCTGGTCATGACATCATCGGCAAATTTCCGGGCCTCGGCGTGTGAAACCTCGCCTTTGAGGCGTTCGTAAATCGCTGTGGCCATGGCGCTGGCCAGTGCCAACAGTTCCTGACTGCCACTGCCGGTCAACTGGTGGGATCGGATGGTGTCACCGGTCAATCCCAGCAGTCGGCCAATTTCCCTGGCGATGGCGACGTGATCGCCGGTAACCATTTTGACCCGAACACCGTACTCGTTCATGTTGGCGATCACCTGACTGGAATCGGAACGGGGCGGATCGTATAGCGGAATAAGACCGAGTAAAACGAGGGAGGCATCGACGGGTTTTTTCCCCACGGCGAGGGTGCGGTAGCCCTTGGCCGCAAGCTGGTCTACCAGCTGATTGATTGCCGTGGCCTGGTCATCGGGCAGTTCGGCCATGTCGATCAGGACCTGTGCGGCGCCCTTGACCGCGGTCAATTTTTCCCCGCCGTGTTCAATCTCCGCCTCGGTACGTTTGCGCACGGGATCAAAGGGGGTGAAATGTGTCTGCTGGAAACCGTCCAGATCGAGCCCGGGCAGATTTTCGTGTATGTAGTGAAAGATGGGTAATTCAATGGGGTCATTGTTTTCCAGCTTAGACGCCAGAGCGGCTATCTGGAACAGCTCGGATTCGCTGTGATCATCCAGAACAATGGGGTCGGCAACTTGCATCCTGTTTTCCGTCAGGGTACCGGTCTTATCGGAACAAAAGACGTCGACGCCAGCCAGCTCTTCGATGGCGGTCAACTTGGACACCACCGCCTGCTTGCGCGCCAGATTCAGAGCGCCCACGGCCATGGTGACCGACAACACGGCCGGTAAGGCTACTGGGATAGCCGCCACGGTAAGAACTAAGGAGAAACGCGCGATTTCAAGAAAATGTTCATGCCGGAACAGTGACACCATAATGATGAGTAATACCAGTGCGATGGTGATCAGAATCAAAAAGTTGCCGATCTGGATGACCATCTTCTGAAAATGGCTGCGTTCTTCTCGTTGCGCCCTGGCCACCAGTGACACCACCGAGGAAAACCGCGTATTGGCGCCGGTATTGACCACCACCGCCTGCATCTCGCCCTGTTTGACAATAGTGTTGGCGTAGGCGACTTCATTGACTTTACGGCTCACGGGCAGGGACTCGCCGGTGAGGGCGGCCTGATCGATAAGCAGGTAGTCGCCGCTCAGCAGTTGGACATCGGCAGGCACGATATCGCCAATCTTGAGTTTGACGATATCGCCAGGCACCAGTTCGCGGGCTGGAATTCGCACATATTTACCATCCCGCAATACCGTCACCTGTCTGTCCATCTTTGCCTTCAGAGCTTTCAGGGCATTGAGGGCGCGGTGTTCCTGGAAAAAATCCAGGCCGCCATTGACCAGCAACATGATCATGATGATGGTGAAGTCTTCCCATTTCTGGACCATGGCGGAGAGAATAGCGGCGGTCTCGATCATCCACGGAATCGGGCCCCAGAAACGGCGGAAAATACGATGCCAGAGTGGCTCTTCTTTTTCCTCGATCTCGTTATAGCCATATTGCTCAAGGCGTTTTACGGCCTTGTCCTGGGGCAAGCCTTCCGCTTTAGCACTTAACATGTCCAGGGTCTCGGTAACAGCTTGCTGGCTGTAGCTGTCGGTGTCTTTATTCATCGCAAGGCTCGTGAAATTTGGGTGATAATGGGATGTAAGCTAATCGGAAATGCGGCAAAGGGATGCAACCCAGGTGACAGTGGCCAGATAGAAATTCTTAAATTATTTTTAACGCCATGTCTTCCAGCGTATTGGCCGTAATGTGAATTCTTTTGGCAACGTCCTTGAGTTGCGCCAGTATTTCCCGGCCCACCATGATTTGTTCGTGATTGTCCTGCTTAAGCAGTTTAGCTATCGATTCGGCGCACAATGAAACAACATCATCGTACTTGTCATGAATGAGTTCGATGTCTGGGTCCATGGCCTTGGGATTTTTAATCGACAGCCGGGTAATGCCCAGTTCGAGCAGGGCGGCCATTTCCACCAGAATATCTGCAATGTGCTGGTATTGGTTCAATGACCCGATTTCATAGGCAGTGACTTCGAGTTCAAAGTGTTTCACACTGAGCGCGACCCAGTCCAGTTGCGTGATGATGCGATAGATCGATTCCTTGTCATAGGCGGTGATAAAAACATCCAGTAAATCCTTCATATTGTCAGATTTCAGCTTGCGTGCCTCAACTGCGTGATCGGCAATGTGTTCCAGCATCTCGGGATTATTTTCTCTGCACACCGCTTGCAAGTCCTCGACCATCATGCGTGTGATGTGCGCCTGGGATTGCAGGGCGCTATCGAAATCAACACTTTTAGGCAGGATATAGTTGCTGATGAATCCCATGACTGTCTCCCGTAATTTTCAGAAAATCTGCTGATAAAGATAACAATAGAACCCACCCAGGGCCAACGAAACCGGTAGATTCAACCACCAACCCGAGACAATGCCCGCCGCGGTGCGCCATTTCACATGTCCGGGTTTTTCGGCCGCGCCGTTGCCCAGCAGCGTGGCGGTAACCACCTGGCTGGTGGAAGTGGGCGCCCCAATCGAGGTGGCCAAACTGTTTACCAGCGCAGAGCCTAGCTGATTGGCTACAGAATGTGTGATACGTATACGAAACAGGCCAAATCCGAGGGTGCGAATAATGCGCCAGCCGCCAAACAGGGTACCCAGGGTTATGGCGCTGGCGCACCAGGCAACCGCCCAGACAGGAATGCTGAACTCGCTGGTCACACCATTGGCCAGCAACATCATGCCGATGATGGCCATGCCTTTTTGTGCATCATTGGCGCCGTGCGAGAATCCCAGCCAGGCGATGCTCAGGTACTGTGATGCGATAAAAAGGCGGGAGATCTTTAGATTGAAGCGGCGTAACACGGCAAAGATGAGTTTCATGAGCAGGAAACCCATCACAAAGCCGAATACCGGTGAGACTACAAGCCCGGCGATAACTTTCATAAAACCGGTCAGTTCTCCGTTAGACAATCCCTCAATACCCCAGTGAATTTGTCCCTGGCCAACCGCATACAAGCCGGCGCCCACCAGTCCGCCGGCGAGCGAATTTGATGATGAGGAAGGATAGCCGAAGCGCCAGGTGATCAGGTTGTAACTGACCGCTGCCAGCAGGGCAGCGATCACCACACTTTCTCCCGTCCGGGCGGTAACATGACTGATATCCACAAAGGTACCCACCGTATCCGCAACCGCAAGGCCGACGCTAAAAGGAGCGATGAAGGTGAAAAAAGTGACCATGCCAATGGCAACAACAGGCGTCATGGCATGCGAAGCAATGGCCGTGGCGACCATATCGGCGGCATCGTGAAAACCATTGGTAAAATCGAACAGGGCAACGGCCAGAACAACAAAAACCAATGACAGGCTGATTGAGTCAATCGTCATCATCCTAGAATCCGCAGATGGACGGCATAGCGTGTTTCACCTGCTGGGTGAAATTGACTAATGAAATTAATTTCAACATAACAACGGGTTACCCCACGAATGAGCGGTCAACTACGGAATCTAGGATCATATCACCTACTGATGCCACCTGATCAGCGGCAGTTCGGCCGGAACCTGCGCCTCGGTGTGGTAGGGGATGACACGCGGCGTAAAATCCGTGGCTGGGCGCGTGGTTTCAATCGTTACCGTGTAACTGTAGCCGTGAATTGCACCGCGTATTTCTTCTCTACAATGGCACTCATGCACCTGGAATGTTCCTCTATCCGGCGCTTCGGCATACAACTGGACGTGGACGTGTTCCGGTGGTATCTCGCCCAGGTAAACCTGTATCTGGAAGGTCCAGCCGTTATCAAGCTTATTCACCTCTGTATTACCGAAGTGCACCTGGTTCCAGTGCAGTTTGAGTGTGTTGAACCAGTCATCAAGTTGCGTGGCCAATCGGGCGCGGTCCGCGCTTCGTTTGTCATAGCCTGTCGATGCCGGATGGTAAAGCAGCCTGACATAATCCAGCACCATGCGGTTGCTGCTGAATTGGGGCGCCAGTTGCATCATGCTGTTACGGATACGTGTCAACCATTGCCGGGGCAAACCCTGTGCATCGCGATCATAGAACGTGGGAATGATTTCGGCTTCCAACAATCGATAGAGTTGTTCGGCCTCGAAGGCATCCCAGGCAGGATCTGAATCATGCTCCCTGCCATCGCCGATTGACCAGCCAACATCAGCGGTGCAGGCCTCCGCCCACCAGCCATCCAGTTCAGAGAGGTTAAGTCCGCCGTTGACGAGCACCTTCATGCCACTGGTGCCGCAGGCTTCCCATGGCCGACGCGGTGTATTGATCCAGAGGTCGACCCCCTGAACCAGTTGTTGCGCCAGGGCAATGTCGTAATCTTCCAGGAAAACCACGCGGCTGCGAATTTCGGGCTGTCGAATGTAGTCGGCCCACTCCTGGATCATGGCCTGACCTTCAAGATCGTCCGGATGCGCCTTGCCGGCAATGATCAGCTGCACGGGGCGTGTGCTATCGGTCAGCAGATGGGTCAGACGCTGGCGATCATGCAATAAAAGATTAGGTCGTTTATAGGTCGCGAAACGGCGGGCAAAACCCAGGGTAAGGGCATTGGGATCAAGCAGCCGTGCCACGTCCTTTACCTGTTGCGGGCTGGCTCCGGCCTGCCCCAGTTGCAGACCCAGGCGCTTGCGCGCATAGCTCACCAGGGCTTCACGTTCACTGGCGCGCATCTTCCACAAGGTTTCATCATCGATCGCCTCGATGGCCTGATGCAGGTCTTCGGTACTGCCGAGCCAGCGATACTTGCCGCAGCGCTCTGTCCATAACCGGTCAGCCCACTCCGAATCCCAGGAGGGTACATGCACCCCATTGGTGACATAACCCACCGGCACTTCGACCTGTGGCCAGCGGGGATAAAGATCCGTAAACAACCGGCGGCTGACCTCACCGTGCAGACGGCTGACCCCGTTACTGCGTGCGCAACCACGCATGGCCAGATAGGCCATATTAAAAGGTTCCGTCGGGTCATCCGGGTTTTTCCGGCCCAGCGCCAGCAGTTGTTGCAGGGATAACCCGGTACGGATCAAAAAGTTGTGGAAGATCGGGAAATACTTGTCGATGAATTGCGCTGGAAAGGTATCGAATCCAGCCGCGACGGGCGTGTGGGTGGTGAACACATTACCGGCACGGGTGGCCCACAGCGCCTCATCAAAGGAAACGCCGTGGATTTCCATAAACTGGCGTGCACGCTCCAGGATAACAAAAGCCGCATGACCTTCATTCAGGTGACATACCGAGATATTCTCGCCCAGCGCTGTTAACAGGCGCCAGCCACCTATGCCCAGCGCCAGTTCCTGCAGGAATCGCAGTTCCTGTCCGCTGTCATAAAGTTTATTGGTAATCCCGCGGTCACGCGGGCTGTTCAGTGGGTCATTGCTGTCCAGTAAATACAGGCGGACACGACCGATATTCGCTTGCCAGGCGCGTAAC
>JANTFY010000030.1 GCA_024763185.1 Gammaproteobacteria bacterium
AAGCAGTGAAAAAAGTGTGAAGAATGTGCTCCAGCATTTGTATTTTGTCGATGAGCGCAAAAGTCGGTTAATTGCTCTGCACGACCCCAAGCAATATCTGGCTGGTATGACGGCTTGTGGATACAAAGGTATTGTCATGTCATGGGCATACCTTTTGAAGCCAGTTTTTAGCAACGGCTGGTCTCAAGAATGTTCAGGCCATGACCTGTAAACATTCTGAAACCACATGATTTGATGTCGATTCTTACAGTGGCCCGGTCGACCCCAGGGTATCGCAAAAATCCAGAATTATGTAACCGGTTCCCGGTATATAAGGCGAGTGACCGGCGGCGATAAAATTCGGTTCTGCCCGTGGTTGCCAGATAAAATGACGCTCACATTCCCCGCTTTCCCATTCATAAGAAATGGCGGCGTCGAGTGTGACATCCGAGCCCATATCCACGTAGAATTCATCCAGCAAGGCACCGTTGTAGGAGTATGCCCAGTTATAGGTATCAGCCGGATCATTCGGGCTGTCCTGGCGATTGAAGATATTACCCTCGGTTGTGTTTTGCACGTTGGTCGGCAGAGCATAGGCAAAACCGACTTCTGCCTGGTAAGTGGGCACACCGGTTATGGTCGAGATAATATGGCTGATCTGGCCACCCCCTAAAAATGTCAGTGCAGATACTTCCGTAGTACCCCCCATGTCGGTACGAGAGAGTTGCGCAGGCAAATTCGTCATCATATCGTAGGTGATTTGACCCTGTGCAAGAGACATGGGGGTAGAACCCGGAATTTCTAATTCTTCCTCCCAACTGTCCAACTGGGTTCCGGTGTAGGTCAGATCAAATCGTACCGCATTTTGCAGCGTGCCCGCGCCGTCAAAAAATTCTATAGTGAGGTTGGTGACCAGGTTATCCGCGTTCCAGGTATAACTCGAGACGGTTCTTGAAGTGGATGTTGTAATAACCCAGGTTTGCAGGTAACCATCAACGTCGTAGCCAAACGCCCAGGTTTTGTTCTCCTGGCCAAAATCCAGGCTGAATGTGAGAAAGTCGGTATCCGTTGTTCCATCATCGCTGTAAGTGTAATCGATACTGGTGACGAATCCATTCGTGTCATAGGTAAATACGGCACGGCCTTCCGCAGTCCCGTTATTATCAAAATCATAGTTCATTGCGGCAAGACGTTGTCCGTTACCGGAGCCTGCTGACCCAGATGCTGCATCACCCGGTGATCCTAAAGTCGTCGAAGAAGATGAAGGGCCGCTACCGGAGCCCCCGCATGCACTCAATACCAAGACGGTTAAGGCGATTGAGATAGAATATTTCATAAACCCTCCCTGGATATTTCATTAAAATGATTTTTAATATCCTAAGGGTTTTTAAATACAAATCAATAGCATTTTTGTTAATACTCACCTCAAGCCAGGAACTGCTTTATAGTTCATTCTATTTGCAACCCTGTTTTACGTAATGACTAAGTCTTCTTTTGCCAATTGGTTTATGACTGACCCATTTCGTAAAAAGGCATGATGGATAAATAAAGGATAAATAGAATAATGACCAGCAGTGCAATGAACTGTAAAGGCCTGCTTAGCAATCGCTGAAAAAATGTTTCAATCTCACCTTTTTTAATTTTCTGCTGTGTTTCCTGCCTTATACGCCGGCTTCTTTCACGCTGGTATTCATCAAGTAATTGTTTTGCCTGAATGTATTGATCATCATCCTTGAGCCAAAGCCCGTGCAGGGATATCTCCCAGTTGCCCGGAGGTGACTCGTAAAAATCTATTTTATTTTTCGTGAGCAGGTTTTTTACATCATTGGCTTCGTCATCAGACACCGATTTAAGTTTAAAAATGAGTTTAGCCATGATCTTATTATTGCTAAAATGTTAAAGACCAGAATTATAACCGGTAAAGCTTGTGTTGCAGCATCAATAAAAGCACTTAAGCACGCTATATAAAGGGGGCAGGGTTCTAGATAACGATCAAACCTACCCCTGCTACCATCAATCCCCCAGCGATCAGGTGCCGCGTCAGGTGACGTTCGCCAAATAACATTGCACCGTAGAGAATACCAAACAGCAGGCTGATTCTTTTAACCGTGATCATGTAGGCCGTCTCCACCTGAACTAGCGCCATGAAGTGGGTGACGACCATTATTGCCATGAGCAGAGCTATGGCGAAATTGAAATGAGGACGGCGCATGAACACCCTGAGGTTGGCCGGATTTTGCAGGGAGAAAATGAACAGCGCGGCTATGCCGGTGCAAGCATAGTAGAAAGCGCCAAACTGTTGCGCCGGCATCCACGCCATGGCCGCCTTGCCTCCTGCCGAGGTGAGCGAGTAGATCACCGCTACCAATAGCATGAGCCGGGACCCTGGGTTGCGCAGGATCGCGCGAAAGGGATTGACCAGGGTATTCACTGAAATGTACTGCTGCCGGTCAAAATTGAGCAGCCAGGAGCCCAGCACCACCAGCAAAATACCCAGCATCCCAGCCAGGCTGACAGTTTCGCCCAGGATCACCCAGCCGGTCAGGATGATAAACACCGGGGTAAAGGCGAGATAGGGCACGGTGAGACTGAGGGGATAGTCGCGAATAGCACGCATGTAGAGCAGTAACGCCAGCAATTCCAGCGGCACCAGCAACATCATCCAGCCCCAGAAAGCCAGCGGTAGTTGCGGCAGGGGCTGGAGAAACACCAGCGGCAACAGCAGCAGACCGGCCAGGCCCGCTCTTATCAAGGTGATTTCAACGACGCTGCTATCCGACATCCAGCGCTTGGTGGCAGCGTCAGCGCTGGCCAGGGTGAAAGCACAAATAAGGGTCAGAGTAAACCAGTCCATCGTGGTATGCTATGGGTAACAGTTGCCAGATTGTCGCAGCTTTTTTAAACCGGTCAGAACTTTAGTCAATGCGAAAGTTGGCAACCAGGCGATATTCACCATGGCCTTCGAGCATGACCTGGTCAGGACCGGCATTGGTGGTCTCGACACAGATCATGCGTTGATAATCGTCATCAGCAAGATCGGCCATCCTGGCCGTTGTGTCGACCCAGGGGTTCCACACCACCGCGCTGTTACTACCCCTGGAGCCGATTGTAATCTTACGCCCCATTGCCTCGTCGGCTATCGTCAATGGCCCTTCCACATCCAAATAGATGCGATCGGTCTCAGCGTCGATCACGACGGCACCCTGCTGGGTCTTTTCGGCAGCATTGTCCAGTTTGTCGATGTAAGTCTTTTGTTCTAGACCCTGAACCTGGGCCCTGGTGATGTCACCAACCGCGAAATAGCTGTGCAGGCCCTGCGTGATGGTAATCGGCTGACTGCCGAGGTTCCTGGTGATCAACGCAATCTCGAGGCTGTCTCCCACGGTTATCTCTATGCTGAGATCGAACTCAACCGGCCAGATCTCACGTGTCTGGTCGCTTGCCTGGCCCCCCAGGATCACCTTGATCACGCTATCGTTGTCGGCGGTGGCGCGGACCTCCCATTGCCGGTTGCGTACAAATCCGTGAGCGGGCCGCCCCTTGTCCTCCAGATCAGGGCCAAACCAGGGCCAACATACGGGCACTCCACCCTTGATCGCCTTGCCTGCCTGCAAGAACGCAGCGTCGCTCATGAAAAACAAGTCATGGTCCTGCCCCCTGGGCTGATAGGACAGCACTTGACCGGCATAGGTGGAAATCGTGGCGCTGGCTAGCCCGCTATCGATCTCGATCATCACCAGGCCTCCCTTGCCGGCGATAAATTTAAGTTTGCCTTCGAGACCGAAAGCAGCGTTTAGTTGATCAGGGGTTTTCATCGATTGGTTTCCTTCGTCAGGGGCGCTTTTACGATAGCCAGAATACCTAATCTGATTTTGAACGCCAACTGTCTACATAACGCCAGGCAGACAGAGATCGTAATGATATTCAACCATGAATTCTGCCGTAAAGCTCGAAACAATACAGCGATTTGTGCATCCCTGTTTTTAAGCTGGATGGGCTATTTTATTGGGTATCCCTTTGGCTGGAAGGACGGATTGTGCCAGCCAGGAACCTGCCACCACGCCGGGGCGACCGGGTAATAAGGAACCACAGGCGGCAAGTAATAACGGCGATCCTCGTGTTCTCCGGTCAACCGGTTTATCCAGCCGGTGGGTCCACCCAATGGGCAAAAATCGAACTCAGGAAATCCTGCCTGCACATTAAAGGCCGCTAACAGTGATAGAGTTATAAAAAACCTGGGCAACACATTTTTCACAATAATTAACCCATGATATTAATTGATAGTAATCCTGCTTAATCATTATCATACCCTAATAGTCACCATAAATTGGAATATCATTCATGAGTAAAGAATTTGATCACGCCAAGCTGGATAAAATTGTCGCCGACGCCCATGCCAACCGGGATAAACGCAACCAGGGTTATCGCGAAAGGGCCTTGAAAATGTACCCGTGGATCTGCGGCCGATGTGCACGTGAGTTTTCCCGTGAAAACCTGTCGGAACTGACCGTACATCATCGCGATCATGATCATGACAACAATCCCGCGGATGGCAGCAACTGGGAATTGTTATGCCTGTATTGCCATGACAATGAACATTCGCGTTATGCTGACTACGTTAAGGGTGGCGAATATGGCCACGGTAAAGCCACCCAAGCCGAAGCCACGCATAACCCTTTCGAGCAATTAAAAGCCATGATGGATAAAAAGTGATCAGCATCAAATTTATAACACTGATCATTCTGGGTTTCATCATCGCCTACCTGGCTAGCCTGTCTTTTTTATCGCGGCAAACCACGATCAAGGCTGAATCTGAACGACAGCTATTACCCTGTCCGGACAAAAATAACTGTGTGTACAGCGACTCGTCGACAAAACGTTTCAAGATTGAACCGTTCGGTTTAATCAGTGGGGATAAAAACGAAAGCTGGAGAAAATTGATTGAAGCCATTCAACAGGCAGGCGGTGACATTGTGGTAAATGATGGGCACTATTGCCACGCTGTTTTCACCTCAACGTTTTTCAGGTTTAAAGATGACCTGGAAGTGGCCATGAATGAAAATGCAATCGCGGTTCGGTCCGCTTCTCGAGCAGGAAATTCAGACCTGGGAGCAAACCGTAAAAGAGTTGAAAAGATACGATCACTTTATACAAAAACGGGGGCTTAAAAGCCCCCGTTTTTTATCCGTGTTTGAGTAACACTTACACCTTACCCATCACGGAAAAACTTTTTACAAAAGGCGTTGCCATTCTTGGGTCTTTAATCATGGCCTTGAAATCACCGGAATTAAATTTCAGCTTGCCGGTTGTCACCGCCATGCCCAACCCGGTCATGCCCAGTTCCTTTTCGAACCACTTCTTCCAGTTGGTTTCATCGGCACGCATATCCCAGTTTAATTCCTGGCCGTCATAACTGCCCGCATCGGTCACTTTTCCTTTTTCAACCTTGATGAAACCACTCGGCTTATCATCACCTTTAAAGCCATAACCAATAACAGAATCAAATGCTATTTTTTCCAGCGCTCCTGAAAGTTCGGGCTCCTCATTCCATTCCTGTTGAAATTGCTTCATCCACTCATCACTAAATAAATCAGCCATATATTTAATCCTCTTGTTTATGTTTTAAGGGCTGACAATTTTCGATCAATTACATTGAAAAAGCCATATTTGATTGCACTGTTTATAACTGAATTTTTTTATACCCTTATCGAAACCTTAATAATGGTTCCATAGTAAAAACAGGCATTACTTAAAAAACTGATTAATGAATCATTCGAACAATAAGGAAAGATTTAATTGACGCTTTTTTGAATATAGGGGATGTCATTCATAATTAACTGGTTTTTTACTTTTGAGAAAAACCCATCATCCGCAAAAGGACCAAGTTCCACGCGATGATAATTGACTCCGTTCACGCCGGCCTTTTTTATCGTGGCCTCGAGCCCAAGAAAAGCCAGCTTTACCTTCATCCTTTCCGCGTCTTCCTGTTTTTTAAAGGAGCCAGCCTGCAGCAGGAATAATTTATCCGCTGTTGCCTGGTTTTTCTGCCCACCTTCCTGAGCATTTTTCTTTTCCGCAGTTTTGTTTTTCACCCGCTCTGTGCGGTCATCGGGTACTTCAAAATTACGTTCCTTGAGCACTTCATAAAAATCAATTTTAGGCTTGCCAATTTTCTGAACCGGTTCTTTAGTGGACACCGGTTCCGACTGGCGACCGGTTTTAACTATCTTCTGGTCCAGGAAAAAAATAAACGATACAAACAGGCCAATAATCAAGACCAGGGAAATCCACACCCAGAGCGAAGTTTTTTTTGCTTCCGTCATAAATCTACATTTCTTGTGGTGCGCTGACACCGATCAACAACAGGCCATTTTTAATAACCTGGCGAACCGCAAAAGCCAGGGCAATACGCGCATTGCGCAGGCCTTCATCATCTACTATAAATTTGTGCGCGTTGTACCAGGCATGAAACATATGCGCCAGCTCGCGCAGGTAATTGATCACGATATGAGGCTCACGGCGTTGCGCAGCACTGAGTAGGCGGTCTGGGTACAAGGATAACTGCTTAAGCAAATCCGTCTCGTGCGAGTTTTCAAGCTTGTTCATTTGTGCCTGATTAAAATCAATTTCTTTATTCTGCTCAGCACATTGTTTTTCCACACTGCATACGCGGGCATGTGCATATTGCACGTAATACACCGGATTATCGGTAGACTGCTCGCGAGCCAGGTTCAGGTCGAAGTCCATATGCTGGTCCGCCTTGCGCATGACATAAAAGAAACGCGCTGCATCGCTTCCTACATCTTCACGCAAGGTGCGCAGGGTCACGAATTCGCCGGAACGCGTTGACATTGCTACCTTTTCTCCATTTTCGTAAAGATTGGCAAACTGCACCAATAATATTTCCAGCTTTTCCGGTGCATAGTCCATGGCCTTTAATGCCGCTTTTACACGCGCGATATAACCATGATGGTCTGCACCCCAGACATTAATGACCTGTTCAAAACCCCGGTCAAACTTGTTCATGTGGTAGGCGATGTCAGAGGCAAAGTAGGTGGTCTGCCCGTTATCGCGTTTCACCACACGATCCTTTTCATCACCGAAATCTGTCGACTTGAACCACAATGCACCGTGCGATTCGTACACCCTGTTTTTATCCTGCAGGGTTTGAATGGCCTTTTCCACCAGGCCCTGCTCGGTTAACTGCCGTTCGGAGAACCACTCATCGAATTCGACCCCGAACTGGGCCAGGTCTTTACGAATGACATCGACCAGGGTGTTCAACGCCAGGTCAAAAACCTCGCGATATTTTTCACTGCCAAGCAAGGCCTTGGCATTTTCAATCAGGTCATCGATGTGTTTTTCCTTATCCCCTTCCGGGTGGTCGGCATGCACACCTTTGAAAACCTCAACCGCCGGCTGGCGAAACGCATCTCCCTGTTCGCGGTGCAGCGTGGCGGCAATATCCCAGATGTAATCACCCTGGTAAGCATTGGAAGGAAACGCGATTTCTTCGCCGGCGAGATCCAGGTAGCGCAACCAAACCGAGGTGCCGAGTATATCCATCTGCCGGCCCGCATCATTGACGTAATATTCACACTGCACGTCATAACCGACAGCCTTGAGTAAATTCGCCAGCGTGGCGCCGTATGCGGCACCGCGTCCGTGCCCCACATGCAGTGGGCCGGTTGGATTGGCAGACACAAATTCAATCTGTATACGCTTATTGGCGCCATGATCGCTCAAGCCGAAGCGTTCACCCTGCTCTAGAATTTTTCGCACCAGGGATTGATTGACATCGGCCTGCAGGAAAAAATTGATAAAACCGGGACCGGCAATTTCAATTTTATGCACGGCCTGCTCGTCCTGCATGTGCGGTACCAGCAACTCGGCCAACTGGCGAGGCGGCATACCCGCCTGCTTGGCATTCAGCATGGCGACATTGGTGGCAAAATCACCCTGCGCTGCATCCTTGCTGGCTATAATCTGGATGTTGGCCTTGAAATCCGCGTCCAGGTCTCCCCTGTTGATCAGTTGATCAAAAGCCTGCTGAATAAGTTGTTCGAGTTGTGACTTCAACTGGTCTACCGCCTACGCGTTAAAAACAGCGAATTCTACATGGATGCTCCATCTAAATAAATCAAATAAGAGCACACTACAGATCAAGCGGATCAACTTCGATCACCAGGCGCGACTTTTGGGTATTTTTTTGTTTAATGATGAAGGGCATGAGCTCCTGCAGCAGGATCCGTATGGGCCTGATCTGATCGGACATCACCGATAACTGGGCCCGGTAGCGACCAACCCGTCGCGTCATCAGGGCCGGTATCGGTCCCACCATCTTGACGCTTGCAAACACCGAACTGGCCTGTATCGGCTTTACCAGCAGTTGCAGGCGCTGCAGGGCATCGTCCAGTTGCAACGCATCGACCAGCAGGGTCACGACCCGTGCAAATGGCGGGAAACCCAACAGCTTGCGTTCCTGCAACATATCCCTGGCCAGATCGGTATAGCTCTGCACGCACAGGTTTTGCATCAAGGGGTGATTAACAAAGCGCGTTTGCAACAGGGCCTGGCCGGTTTTACCTGCACGACCGGCACGCCCGGAAACCTGTAACACGGTTTGTACCAGGCGCTCCGCCGCACGATAAAAACTGCTGAACAGGGCCTGGTCGGCATCGAGGATGCCGACCAGGGTGATATGAGGATAATCATGCCCCTTGGCCAGCATTTGCGTACCGACCAGGATACAGGGCTCACCACGTTGCACCGGTTCCAGCCTGTGCTCAATGCCTTCTGCACCCTGCACACTGTCGCGATCGATACGAATGGTTTTGTATTCACTGAATCGCTGCTGCAGAAACTGCTCCAGTTGCTGTGTGCCGATGCCATAGTGCTTGATATTCGGCTCGCCACAGTCCGGACATTGTTGCGGCAACTGCATACTGTAACCGCAATGATGACAGATAAGTTTGTTCACCGACTGATGCAAGGTCATGCGTGCATCACACTGATAACAACTGGCCTGCCAACCGCAATCGTGGCACATCACCACCGGCGCGTAGCCGCGACGATTAAGGAATAACAACACCTGCCCCTGTAGCGACAGGTGTTTATCAATAGCCTGCAATAACCTGGGAGAACAACCGCCAGTCAGTGGCGTATTGGCGATATCCAACAATTCGATTTTTGGCGGCGCAGATTGATTGGGCCGCTGCCGCAATTCGTGGAAGTGATAATGCGGCTTATTAAGATTCTGCAACGATTCCAGCGACGGGGTGGCCGACCCCATGATCACCGGAATGCCCAGCATCTGTGCCCGTTTTATGGCGACATCACGTGCATGGTACCTGACACCATCCTGTTGCCGGTACGAGGCATCGTGCTCCTCATCGATAATCATTAAACCCAGGCCTGACGCATCGCTGAATAAGGCGGACCGGGTCCCGATCAACACCTGCGCCACCCCACGCCTGAATTGGTCCCAGCTTTGATAACGCTTAAAATCAGTTTGCGCCGAATGGGAACTGACCACGGTATACGTCAGTCGCTGCTGAATTCGCTTGATCAACTGTGGCGTTAATCCGATTTCCGGCACCAGGTAAATCACCTGCCGGCCCTGTGCCAGTACCTGTTGCATCAACTGCACATAGACCTCGGTTTTACCGCTACCGGTCACCCCCTGAATCAGGTGCACATGAAAATCGTGTAAAGTGGGCGCGATCGTTTCACATATCTTTTGTTGCTGCCGGGTTAGTACGGGGCCAGTTTGCATAACCTCGGGAATCGGGGGCAAATTCTCCTTGTGCTGAGCAATCACCAGGCCCTTTTTCTGTAACACCTTGATCTGTGCATGCCAGTTTGCTTGGACCGCTTTCAGTGCGGCCGCATTCAATCCATCGGGATTCTGCTTCAGTGCCAACATCAGCTGAAATTGTCTTGGCGCTTTCTGCTGCAATGAATCCAGCGTGGCTTGTTCACATTCCAGCGCAGACCAGATTTGCACGCGGGTGGTTTTCATCGAGCGCAGCTTCCGGCAGTAGCGCGGCATAAACAGGAACGTGACCTCACCCAGAGGCTGGCAATAATAATCAGCGAGCCAGCGCGCCAGCTGCATCAGGTGCTTTGATAACAGGGGCGCACTATCGAGTTGTGTCTCAATATTTTTTAAACGGTTCAGGTCATACCGGCTATTGTCGACCGCCGAAACCAACAGCCCCAGTTTTTTTCCATTGGCAAAGGGCAATACAAACCGCTGACCGGGTTGGGCGTCAATGTCCTGATCCACCTTGTAATCAAAACTATGGTAAATCGGTAACGGGAGTGCAAAAGAAAAAACCTGGTATGACCGGGGCATGTTATTCATGGAAAATTGGCGTAAATGGCATCATATCATTTGCGCCTATTGAAGATGAAAAAGTGACTCAAGAAGGTATCAAAAAAGGGGTCGCATAAAAAAATTTACAGGCCTTTGTTAAGGTGGTTTCTAGCTTAGAACCGGTAAGTCATTGGATAACTGGTAAATATTTTTTTATCCACAATTTCTGTGGATAAGTCTGTGGACACAATGAACAAAAAGGCATGAAAACCGCAAAAACATTACATTTCTGTTAAAATGGTTATTTCTCGAACAATTATTTTAATTCTTTAAATTCAATAACTTATAGATCATTGAATTTTCTCTCTTGCGAATTACGTTGAATTTGACCCCATATTTTTAAAATCATTTTTTTTGTGCATATCTTTCTGCTGTCAAGATTGAAATCGAAGTTTTTTGATCAGTATTTTTTATTAATTAATATATTATTTTAATGATTAACGGATTGTTCTTTGTTCTTTTTTTTGCCTTAAATATTTCTCAACACGCCCATGTTCAGACCGATTTCTCTCGACCCGAAAATCGTTAAAAAATTTCTGCCCCAACCACTCAATTAAGCCATCATTATTAGCCACCTGGTCACTCCCGAAATCAGCAATCGGGCTGCCGTTAAAAAGTTCCTGAAACAATTTTTATCCGATACCCGGGTGGTGGAAATCCCGCCTGTGATCGAGTGGTTTATGCTCAACCTGATCAACCTGCCCTTCCGGTCAAAGACTGCTCTGCAAGCCTACAACAAGATCTGGACAGCCCAGGGCTCACCACTGCTCGCCATCAGTCAACGCCAGCAACAGGCCTTACAGGAAAAGTTGGGGGATAACACCAAGGTGGAGCTGATGATGCGTTATGTAGCCCTTCTTTTAACCAGGTTATCAATAACCTGCTGGATGACAACTACCGCAAACTCATTGTTTTACCGTTATACCCACAAAACTCTGCCACCACGACGGCGACCACTTTTGACAATATTGCCGATGTATTAAAAACACATCGAGCCATCCCGGACCTTGCTTTTATCAGCGACTACCTCAGCGATGCCGGTTACATCAATGCGCTGGCTGATTCGGTAAAAGAACATTGGCAACAACAATCCAGGCAACGTTTTTTGCTTATGTCGTTTCATGGGCTGCCTCAACGCAATGTGGACCTGGGCGATCCGTATTACGACCAGTGCATGGGCACGGCCCATCTGCTGGCAACGATTCTAGGACTTGGCTCTGACCAGTGGGCAGTCAGTTTTCAGTCACGCTTTGGCAAACAAACCTGGCTACAACCCTACACTTCTGAGACCCTGGAAAGTATGGCCAAAAACGGCTTGAAGGAGATTGATGTGATCTGCCCAGGCTTTGCGGTTGATTGCCTGGAAACCCTGGAGGAAATCCAGATGGAAAACCGTAATGTCTTCATCGAACATGGCGGCACAGAATACCACTACATCCCCTGTTTGAATGACCGTAAAGACCACATCGAGATGATGGTCGATTTGGTGACCCCATACCTTGACCAGTCTCTCTACTTATTTACCTGATCATTGAAGCAAATCAGGGCGCAATGATTGTTACCTTGATGCTGATTGCAAAAATCATTGATAAGCCTAAAACGCTAAAAAACTGACCTATACTTTTAATGGTACAGAGTAAGCCGTTGACTTAACTTTTAATCAACCTGGTCTCATCTCTTACACAACATTTAGGTAAACCATGGCATTAAAACAAATCAAGGTACGAACACTCGATCTGCATAAAGGCATGTATGTGTCCGAACTGGATAGGCCCTGGATCGAGACCCCTTACAAGATCCAGGGGTTTATTATCAAGTCACAGAAAGATATCGACAAACTCATGCAACATACTGATTTCGTCTATGTTGACACTGAGAAAAGCAAAGACTTCTCGAATGACCCGTCAAAACCTTCCAAATTACTTTCCGAGAATGAAAAAAAGCAAGCCCTGACCGGTATCAAACCCCGGTCCTACGAAGACATTACCGACTTTAATCTGGAATTGGATACGGCCCAGGAAAAGCACGCGTTTCTAAATGTCACGGCCGAAAAAGTCATGAGTGATATCTCCAATGACAAGAAGCTGAATCTGCCCAACCTGAAAAAAGCGATCAACCCGATGGTCGACAGCATCATTCGAAATCCTGAGGCTTTTTTATGGTTGACCCGAATGAAGACCCGGGACGATTACACCTATAAACATTCGGTCAGTGCCTCTATCTGGGCGGTGGCCTTTGGGCGCAATCTGGGTTTACCCAAACGCAACCTTCAATCACTGGCGATGGGGGCCCTGCTGTTTGATGTCGGTAAAATGAAGTTGCCGGAAAAACTGATCAATAACCCGAATCGATATAACGCGACCGAATTCAAACTGATCAAAAAACATGTGGAGCACAGTGTCGATATCGTTAAATCGATAAAAGGCATCAATGATGATGTCATCGAAATGATTGCCACGCATCACGAACGTCACAACGGCAATGGCTATCCAAAAGGCCTCAATGGAAACAAAATCCCGCTGTTTGGGAAAATAGCCGGCATCGTGGATTGTTACGACGCCATGACTTCAAACCGTGCTTTTGTGAGCGCGATATCCCCTCATGACGCTGTGCGTAAACTTTATGACTGGAGCAACATTGATTTTCAGGCGGAACTGATTGAGCAGTTTATTCAGGTCGTCGGCATCTATCCGGTTGGAACACTTATCGAGTTAAGCGATCATCGCGTGGGTGTCGTGATCGCACATCACAGGGTTTGGCGTTTGCGTCCCAAGATCATGCTAATCCTGGATAAAAGCAAAAAACCGCTCAAGAAGTTTGAAACCATCGATATGTATAAAACGGATGAAGGAGAGGATGGAAAACCACTCACCATCACCAGGAGCATAGAACCCGGACTCTATGGCATCGATCCTACAGAGTTTTACCTGTAATGATCGCAACGGACGACTCATCACAAACTGTCGCGGACAGGCCTGCTTTTTTCTTAAAACTGGAAGAAAGTATCGTTTCGCATAAAACCTGTCAAAAATCCTTCGCCCTGTTACTGATTAACCTGAAACGGTTCCGTCGTTTTAATCTCTCTCAGGGTTATTTGATAGCCGACCAATTATTACAGTTATTTGCACAACGATTAACCAGCATGGCACGTGAACAGGATTTCATCGCCCGCGTGGGCAATGCGGAATTTGCCATGATACTGCCGGAAATATTAAATGAAGGACATGCCAGCCTGGCTGCTATCAAATTCATCAATAGCCTGACTGAAGCTTTTAGCCTGTCAGGCGAGCAATTTTACGTTAACGCACACATTGGAATTACCCTGTTTCCAGAGCATGGACTTGACGCAAAAGAATTACTGCAAAATACTGAAAAGGCTCTATCTGATGCCGCCCTTAACAGTGAATCGTACGCTCTCTATTCTACCGAAACCCGGCATTCCGACATCCAGGTTTGGGATATCGAAAAGGATTTACAACGCGCTATAGAACAAGATCAATTTGAACTGTATTTTCAACCCCAGGTAAATTTAAAAACCGGTAAACTGTTCGGTGCGGAAGCCCTGATTCGCTGGAAAAATGGCGACAAGGGTTTTGTAAGACCCGATATCTTCATCCCTGTGGCAGAAGACAATGGATATATTGTCCCGATTACCCAATGGACCATTAATGCTGCCCTATGGCTAAAAAAAGAATGGCCCCAATCGCAAAACCCACTTAAGGTGGCGGTCAACATTTCAACCCGCATGTTAAGCCAGCCGGATTTTGTAGAAATGGTACAGGGGGCTTTGCGAATACATGATACGAGCCATGAAGAGCTCACTTTGGAAATCACTGAAAGCGCGCTGGTTGAAGACCTCTCTACCAGCTTTAAACTACTAAATGAGCTAAAGTCGCAGGGTATTAACATCTCCATCGATGATTTCGGCACCGGCTATTCTTCGATGGCTTATTTCAAGAACATACCCGCCAATGAGATTAAGATAGATCAGTCGTTTGTTCGTTATATGCTGGAAAACCAGATGGATCAGCATATCGTACAAACCATAATAAACCTGGCCCGCGGATTTGACTTAAAAGTCGTGGCCGAAGGTATAGAAGATCAACCAACTTTTGACGGCTTGAATCTACTTGGTTGCGATATAGCGCAGGGCTATCACCTGGCCAAACCCATGCCGCAACAGGAATTTATCAACTGGGTCAAATCCTATAATAGATAGACGACCCTCGCACTCAACCAAGCTCAGGCATCTGAAAAGTAACTGAAGCCTTTAACTTGAGATGTTCGGGAAAATTTGTCGAAACCGGGCAGTGGTGCATACGATCAATAATGTAATCCAAAACTTCCTGATTAGGGGTTGCTGATTTTAACCGGGCAATAAACAAAACCTCGGCATCTTTTCAATAATTCTTGTTTTGGAAAGAGCTAACCATTATCACTTTAATCCACAAGCTTGAAAAGCTGCTGACAATTCCGATTCAAATTTGCTGCCAACGCTTCTTCATCCATCGATCGTAGCTGCGCCATTACTTTCAGGTGTTCAACAATAAAGGCAGGTTCGTTACGTTGCCCGCGATGGTTAATACCGGGCTGATCAGGCGCATCGGTTTCGATGAGCAAGCTACTGATGTTGATTTCTGCAACCACCTGGCGCAGTTTTTTGGCCCGTTCAAAACTGACCGTGGCGGCAATGCCCAGCTTGAATCCGAGTTCAACCAGTTGCTCTGCCTGCTGCAGGCTGCCACTGAAACTGTGGATCACGCCAGACCGAATGTGGCTGCGACGGATTTCATGAATCACCTTATCCAGTGCTTTACGCGCATGGATGATGACCGGCAGCTTGTGGTTTTTAGCCACGTGCAGTTGCGAGCGAAACAGGGCCAACTGCTCGTTTTCATCCTGGTTTGACTTGAAAAAATCCAGGCCACATTCTCCCACCGCCACCGCGCTATGAAGATCCAGCCAGCTGTCGAGTGCCGCTACATCGTTGTCCGAGTGATCCTGCATGAACATCGGGTGCAGGCCGTAACTGGCATGAACACCTTCGTAGGTCTCGGAAATCTGTTTTACCTTTGGCCAGCGCGCAGCCGTGGTTGCCGGTATAACAAACTGATCGATGCCTTGCCCTCGTGCCCGCTCCAGCATCTGCGCGCGATCTTCATCAAAACGATCATCATCCAGATGGCAATGGGAGTCGATCAGGCGAACATTCATCGCGGCTTTTGCAGCAGAATATGCTCGTAGCCGAGCTTGATGTAATCGTTGATCTGGGCCGGCCCACTGGGTGATACATCGACCATATCAAGGTATGCCGAATCCGGCACATCCTTCCA
>JANTFY010000031.1 GCA_024763185.1 Gammaproteobacteria bacterium
TCTATGATTTGTATCAATTTCTGCCACGATTTGCGCTTTAAATCCTTAAGTTGTGCAAGCATGTTATGCTGCATCTATAACATCTATAATCAGGGAAAAATGCCCTACACTTGCTCGGAAACGGTAACCGTGATCCATGAAAATAAGAAATAAATTACCACTCAGCATTTTTATCATCGCGTTTTTATTTGCCTTGCTGGGTTTTGTCGAATACCAATACTTCAAGCGGGTGGAAAAATCGTTCCAAATGATGGACCAGCATATCATACCCTCCGTCAACAGCCTGCTGGAAACCATATCAACCGCCCGACGCGCTTCAATTAAGGCCGTGGAATATTCCTTAAGAGGCGAACCCGGGGATCGGGTCAAGGCACTTGAAGCCCTGCAACAACTCGAACAGCATTTCGATCATTATATACAAATCAAGGGCGTGCATAACGACAGCGACTCCGGCACCCCTCTTAGCGAGTTTAAAGACAGGTTTGTAGGCGAGATAAAAAACTATCTACTCATCTCTGAAGGCCCGGCTTTGAATCAGGTTTTCAGTGAACAGAAAAAGCTGCACCGAGCTCGCAGCCATCTGAACAATTCCATCGACAACCTCATGCAACAGGATGCGGACATCCCGGAATACCAGCTGTTACTGCTAAAAAGCGAAGCCCGCAAGGTTTCAATCAAATTGCTGGAATATATTTTACGCGGCATCCAGCAAGACCGGCAAAAAGGGCTGGAAGCAATAAACACTTTACTGGAGACCCAGCAAAACCATGTACAGGAAAGCACGTCTCACCCCCAACTAATGCTTTCGGTTACACAAGCCTTAGATGCCTATATTCAAGCGGCCAGAGACTTTCTCGAACTGATGTCTTCAAGAAAGCACCCACTGGAAGCGATTAACCTCAGCGAAGAAGCGGTGCATCAGTCACGCAAGCAACTGATTCAGACCCTGTACCCAAAAATCGACTTACACTACCAGATGCAGCACACCATTACCCAGAGGACGTCATCTCAACTGCAATGGTCGAGCCGGTTACAACTGTATTCTATTCTGCTGATCACGTTCATTGCCGCCGTGACAGGTGTCAGGATGGCGCGTTCCATCACCAACCCACTGAGGAGCCTGACCCAGGCCAGTGGACAAATTGCACTGGGCAACCTGAATACCCCGCTACCGTCACCCACAGAGGATGAAGTCGGCGAACTGACACAGAGTTTTAAACAAATGGTGGAGGATTTAAAAAATCAACGCATAGAACTGAAACAGGCTGATGAACTGTATCGGGAAGCGCAACAGGTGGCACAACTGGGCAACTGGAATCTGGACCTTGGCAGCGGCATTGCCTACTGGTCCGAAGAAGAGTATCGATTGCTGGGTTACCAGCCCGGCGAGGTGGAATCCAGCGCCGAAAACTTCATGCAGGCCATCCACCCGGATGACCGGGAAAAAGTGCAAAAAGAAATGGAACGGGCGATGAATCCGCATGAACAGGAGCCTTATCATATCGAACACCGTGTTAAATACCGTGATGGAGAAATACGCCACGTCGATCAACGCGGCCATGTCGATTTTGACGAAAACGGCAAACCATTGAGAATGTACGGCACCACGCTGGATATCACCGAACGCAAGCGCGCCGAACAAGCCATGCAGTTTTCCCACCAGCAACATGAAGAAGCACAAAAGCTGGCCCGGCTTGGACACTGGCAACTGGATTTGACCAGCAACCATTTATTCTGGTCCAGTGAAGTCTTTCGAATATTCGATATCGATCCGAAAAAGTTTGGTGCCTCCTATGAAGCCTTCCTCGATGCGATACACCCGGAAGACAGAGAACGGGTCAATAGCGCCTATAGCAACTCGCTAAAGGACCATAAACCCTATGAAATTGTCCATCGCCTGCTGATGAAAGACGGCTCCATCAAACACGTTATCGAAAAATGCGAAACCGAATTTGCCAAGGATGGCAGCCCGCTGATGTCTATCGGCACCATACAGGATATCACCGAGCAGGTACTGATCGAGCAAGAATTAGAACAGTATAAACAGCACCTGGAAAAGCTGGTGCAGAAACGCACCGCGGAAATAAAAAACCAGGCCAGCATTATTGAACAGACCCACGATTCTGTGGTCACCACGGATAGCAAAGATATTATTTTAAGCTGGAATGGCGGTGCAGAACGACTGTTTCAAATCCCTGCCAGTGCAGCGATCGGGCAACATATCAGCATCATTTACCCGGACAAATACCATAATAGGCTGCGCGAGCAGGTCATTTCCACGCTGCAGAAAAAGCATCGTTATGAATCCGAGGTAATGATGAAACGCGGTGATGGCAGTGAATTTCCAGCCCGTCTGTCGCTGTCCATGTTGTTCGATGAAGAGGAAAAAGCAAACGGCATGATCAGTTTCTCAGCGGACCTGACCGAGCTCAAACAACACGAGCAGGAACTGGCACAGTTGTCCCGTCAATTACAGAATTCGAATAAAGAACTGGAAGCCTTCTCCTATTCGGTATCTCACGACCTGCGTTCCCCGCTACGCTCCATCGATGGCTTTAGCCTGGCACTGGTGGAAGACTATGGCGATCAACTGGATGAAACGGCACGGGACTACCTGTCACGTGTACGCAAGGCCGCCCAACGCATGGCACAATTGATCGATGACCTGTTGCAGCTGTCGCGTGTGAATCGCCTGGAACTTCACGAACAAACGGTGGATTTGAAACAACTGGCGCAGGAAACATTCAAGGAGCTACGGGAGCAGGAACCCGAGCGTCAGATTAAACTGAAAACGGGATCGCATTTACTGGCTCAGGGCGATGAACGACTCCTGAAAATGGTCATCGACAACCTGGTAGGCAATGCCTGGAAATTTACCGCTCAGCAGAAAAAAGCCCAGATAACCTTGAAAACGATGGCAGATAACCCGGCGGTGTTTTATATTAAAGACAATGGAGTCGGATTTGATATGCGCCATGCCGGTAAGCTGTTTGGAGTTTTTCAACGTTTACACCAGGTCAAAGAATTCCCGGGCACGGGGGTTGGACTGGCCACGGTACAACGTATTATTCATCGCCATGGTGGTCAGATCTGGGCAGAGGCAGAACCCGGCAAGGGAGCCATTTTCTTTTTTACGCTGGCGCCCAATGCCGGCCTGGAGACCAGATAATTCCGCCAGTTCCTTTATATAAGTCGTATTTGCATGCGGGAAAAATCCGTTGATAATACAAAGAACTGGCGAGGTTCAGCTTAAAGTAGGGCTGTAACCACAGAAAAATGCACCGGTAAATCAGAGCTGAACGCGGGCCGCGCAATGCGCTGCCTTTTTTGGTGCCAATAGCGCACCCTATCTATGGAGAAGTTACGATGCAGAATAAAGTAGTACTGCTAGTAGAAGATAACCCTGATGACGAAGCGCTAACCCTGAGGGCCCTGCGCAAACACAACCTGGCCAATGATATTGTCGTTGCGCGTGATGGACAGGAAGCACTGGACTTCCTGTTTGCAGAAGGCGATTACAGCGAGCGTGACAAAAGCATTTTACCCCAGGTCATACTGCTTGACCTGAAATTGCCCAAGGTGGATGGCTTGCAGGTGCTGGAGCGTCTGCGCGCCGCCGAACATACCCGTCATGTTCCGGTGGTGGTGCTGACCTCTTCCAACCAGGAGCAGGACATGATTCGCAGTTATGACCTGGGCGCGAACAGTTATGTAAGAAAACCGGTAGATTTTGAACAGTTCCTGGAGGCCGCACGCCAACTGGGTCTCTACTGGCTGGTTTTAAACGATGTACCCTATGGAAGAGAATGATTTAACCCTTATCAACGTACTGATTGCGGAAGATTCGGAAGACGATGCGCTGCTGATCGAACGGGAACTGCGTAAAGGCGGCTACCGGCCCAACATGCTGCGCGTGGATTCCGCAGCCGAGATGCAGGAGGCTTTAGACAGCCAATCCTGGGATCTTATTATCACCGATCACAACATGCCCAGCTTCGACTCGCACGATGCACTGACACTCAGTCGTCAGCATGACCGCAATACGCCTTTCATACTGGTTTCCGGCAGCATCGGTGAAGAGATTGCCGTCGATGCCATGAAATCGGGGGCGCATGACTATGTCATGAAAAACAACCTGACCCGCCTGCTGCCCGCCATTGAACGCGAATTACGCGAGGCGGAAAACAGACGCGCACACCAGGAAGCCGAGGCCACTATTCGCCACATGGCTTACCATGACAGCCTGACTGATCTCATCAATCGCGCGGAATTTGAACGTCGACTGGAACAAACGGTTGAATCAGCCGCCCAGCAAGGCCATCCACATGCCCTGCTCTACCTGGACCTGGACCAGTTCAAACTGGTTAACGACAGTTGTGGACACATGGCTGGCGATGAGTTGTTGCGACGTATCACCCGCCGCCTGCAAAACGGGGTGCGTGAGAGTGACACACTGGCGCGACTGGGTGGCGATGAATTTGGTGTTTTACTGAACAACTGTCCTCTGCAGCGTGCAGAAGAAATTGCCCAGACCCTGCTGAAAAGCATTCAGGATTATATGTTCATCTGGTCCGATAACAGCTTTAAGATCGGTGCCAGTATCGGACTGGTTCAGGTCAGTGGCGACATTCATGCGACCGAGCTGCTGAGCCTTGCGGATATGGCCTGTTATGCCGCCAAGGACCAGGGTAGAAACCGGATTCATATTTATAACGAATCCGACAAGACCGTGACCCAACGCAAAGGTGAAATGCAGTGGTTGCAACGCCTGCAGGAAGGCATGGCCAATCATGGCCTGGTGCTTTATCGGCAGCACATAAAAGCATTACAGGGCAATACCTCGCACAGCGAACTGTTGCTGCGCCTGCTGGACGATGACGGCTCGCTGATCTTGCCCGACCGTTTTATCCCGGCCGCAGAGCGCTACAACATGATGCCCGCCGTCGATCTGTGGGTCATTCAGCATGCCTGCGAACAACTGCAACAGATGAATATGCCTGCCAGAGCTGCAACAGCGCATGAGACGGTGTTTATCAATCTGTCGGCGACGTCACTCAGTGAGAACCACCTGTCCGGTTACATCCAGGATCAGCTGCATTCGCACGGCATACCTCCCGAATCGATCGGTTTCGAAATCACTGAAACAGCAGCCATCACCGACTTTGATAATGCCTTGAACCTGATAGCCGCGCTTCGTGCTCTCGGCTGCAAGGTCGCCCTGGACGATTTTGGCACCGGCATGAGTTCCTTTTCTTACCTGAAATCTTTGAACGTGGATTACGTCAAGATCGACGGCAGCTTCGTCAAAAATATGCTGGACAATGAAATGGATGGTGCCATCGTAGAAGCCGTCAATAAAATAGGTCACATCGCCGGCATGCAAACCATCGCCGAGTTTGTCGAAAACGACACCATCCTGAAACGCCTCACCGAACTGGGTGTCGATTATGCCCAGGGCTGGGCGGTAGCCCACCCGCAACCTTTCACCCTGCAAAAATCGGCAACAGCCCAATAACCCATTCACCAACGGATTATTGATTTAATGGCTTTGCTGGAAAATCATGTTATTAACCCTGTCATTGCAAGCGCAGTGCGAGAACCTTTGGACGTTCAACACTGCAAAACCGCATATAGATAGATTCCATCGCCAGGTTCGCAAACGGTGCGTCCATGAACCATTCCTGCCACGCTTTCGCTCGCAATGACCTGTTACCTGATTTTCCTATAGAGCCATTTTGATTTATTCAAAAGCTATCCTGCTCAACCTGCAGATACATTTCAGACACTACAGCACCCATCCCGGAAAAATCATACCACTGTTCATACCCGGCTAATTCAACTTTTAGCTGTTGAGTAATTACATAGTCCTGCAGGTCTTCCTGGTAGGAACGCTCTACCCCGGAATAAACTGCCTGTAAAAACTGCAGGCCACGTCGCGGTAATTCCTGACCCTGGGGAAACCCCTGGCCCGGAATATAGAGTTCCATATCCAGATTAATGGCATATTTCGTAGCTGCTATCTGCCCCCTGAAATCTGCATCCTGCGGAACACCTTGCGATGGTACTTCCGGTTCAACCACCAGGCCGCCCAGAATCAGTATTTTATCCTTAACCACTTCGAGCAAAAGATCATGGTTGGTATGTGCATGCCCGGGGTGATGGATCTTGATATCGATACCATTAATATTCAAAAGCTCACCATCGCTTAAAGCCTGCTCAGGTGCCGCCATGATAGTTCTGTCCCCTTTAAAATTTCCGGTAATGGCTTCCACCCAGAACAATCCTTCACCGTCCTTGATTCTATCGATCATTATTTGATGTGCGTAAATAACCGCACCAGGGTAAGCCTGTTTAATCGCATCATTGGCCAGCCAGTACAATCCGTGAATATGCGTATTGATAATGGCAATAACCGGTTTGTCGGTAATTGATCGAAGCCTGTTCACTACCAGTCGACCCACCTGTTGGCTGCTACCGGGGTCGACCAGAACGACACCGTTCTCCCCAATTATGGCCACCGGGTTGGTCACCGGATGGACAAGCTGTTTTGCCGGACAGGACTCGGAATCTGACCCGTTAATGACATAAACACTATCGCTGAGCGGCTCAAATTTGCAATAAATATCAATGGCCTCGAGCGATGTCGAGACCATTGATAAAAGTATTACGACACTGCTAAGTATTGTTGACTTCATCTGCAATGTCTCAGACTTCGGCCACTTCAATACCTGATCCACCCGCTTCAGCGGGCAAGTCCTTAAACTTGGGCAGGCCATCTTTGACAGGAAATACCGTCTCCTGGTAGTTCACATGAAACCCGGGCTTGAAGTTCAATCCACGAATTACTACCGCAGGTACATCGACCAGCCCCATGGCCGGATGATCGGTAAACACATGACCGCCACATTTATTGCACCATTGTCGAATACTGACCACATCATTTTCATCCGATAGCGGGTTGCCGCTATACGATGTCAGGTGTTCCTGCCCCTGGGTAACCTTCAAGTTATCAGGATGCCACAGGGTAAATGCGCTGACCGGCCCAGCCGACCATTGCCGGCAGGAATCACAGTGGCAATAGGCCATGGCTTCCGGCCCGGTTGTTAACGTGAAGCGCACAGCGCCACAAAAACAGCGGCCTTCATATTGATTATTTTGTTGCATGACTGTGCTCCTCTTCGTTGGACTCACCCTCAAACACCACCGGGGATTGAGGCTTGGTATTAACATGCAACTGGAAAATATCCGGGCGGGAATAATGCCCGGTTACATCCAGCGCCCTTTTTGCAATGGCGGCTTTTTGCAGATCGATATCGCACAATAGAATCCCTTCTTCTTCGCGCATGGGTCCCGCGACAATCTGTCCACCGGGAGTAATGACGACGGAATCACCCGGATTGATCCACTCGTTTGCATCCGGGTACAGCTGGTCTTTTTCGGGGAAATCATCGGGAATATCACTACCCCGCATCAGGTTGCCGCAACCCACTACCCAGCAACCGCCTTCGCGCGCGATATGCTGCAGGCTACTGATCCAGTCATCGCCACTGTCGTAGGTGGGCGCAATATACAGTTCGACACCCTGTCCATACAGTGCATAGCGTGCCAGCGGCATGTAGTTCTCCCAGCACAATAAAGTACCAATGCGCCCGACCGGGCTGTCCAACACTTTAAGCCCGGAGGCGTCACCAAAGCCCCACACCATTCTTTCCGGGTTGGTTGGCATCAGTTTGCGATGCCTGTTAAGCAAACTCCCATCCGGCCCTACGGTTACTACCGTGTTGTAAAGCGTGGCTCGACCCAGTTGACCTTCTCTTTCCTCGATACCACAGACGATTGTGATCCGATGTTTTTTAGCCGCTGCATATAAAGGGGCCAGGTCTTCCGACTCCAGGTCCACCGCGTTATTCAATAAACGTTCGTGCAGTTGTTCTGACAGGCCCCAGTCACCACCCGGTCTAAGACGCCAGACCCAGGCCGGGTAACCGGGTATAAAGGCCTCGGTAAACACCACCAACTCAGCCCCCTTTTCTGCAGCCTCTGCTACCTTTGTAACGGCCAATTCTATGGTTCTGGTTTTATCGAGAAAAATCGGCGCGGTTTGTACAATGGCTATAGATGTCATGACGTTATCCTCTTTATTTATTAATTAATTATTTTGTGCCAACCGCTATCAGCATTTCGCAAGGGCCCTCGAAATGCCCATTGTTTTCAAACTGCTCAAGGGACTCTTCGATTTCATTCCAGGCATCATCTTGTTCTCCATCGGAAAGCCCGGATAACATTTGATGCAGCGCACCAAAGGATTCCTGCTCAAACTGCAGGCATTCAGCCGCTGAAGAAACCCTGACAGGGGCATCAATCGTTTCCACCTTGATATCTTTAAATCCCGCATCGGCAAAGACTTTTTCCAGCTTACTCTTGGCTCCCAGACTGAAAGGTCCCGGTTGTCCCGGTAATGGCGCAGGCAAATTGGCACGGCGACGAATAATAGAAACCGGGATGGAAAAGAAAGGATTGGTTTCAGCCGTGGAGTACACCATGGCCGCCACTTTTCCCTCATTCTTCAGATGATGGCGCATACCGGCCAGGGCCTTTTGCTGATCCGGGAAATAAATCAGGCCAACACGCGATATCACGGCATCAAAGGGATCGGCATCGATATCTTCCAGGTTTTCACCATCAATAACCCGCGTCTGAATATTATTCAAACCGGCCAGACTGGCTGACACGGCCGCATATTCGAGTATTTCGGGAGATAGATCAGTCGCCAGTAAATGGCCCGATTGGCCAATTCGCCTGGCGGCAGCAACCGATTGTTCACCGGCTCCCGCAGCCACGTCCAATACCCGGCTACCGGTGCCAATCTCGCACATATCGAGCATGGTTTCGGTGGCTGACCCCAGCCATCTACTTAACAGTGGCCCCCAGCGGTGCCAGGCTTCGGCGGCCGTATTCCACTGTTGCAAGGTTGTCTGTTTGTATTTGACGGCATCGAATTCAGGAGGATTGTTAGTCATCTCTGTGTCCTTTGTTGTTTAGGTAACACAAAGTTTATGCTGGTTATTTTTGCTTACAATTCGCTAAAAAAAGAAACATAATGTGCAAAAATGCACAGACAATTTTAAATAATGAACTGGGATGACATCAGGCTCTTTCTGGCCGTGGCCAGAACCGGCTCGATCAGTGGTGGCGCCAAACAGCTCGGTGTGCAGCATTCCACTGTTTCTCGTCGCATACGGCAGCTGGAAGAGAAAATCGGTGCGCGCCTGATCGAGCGTAAAAAAAGCGGTTATGAACTGACACCGGCCGGTGAAAAAGTCAAGCAGGCCGCGTTGCGCATGGAAAGCGAAATCATCAGCGTGGACGACACCCTGCTCGGCAAGGACACCACCCTGGTCGGTCCACTGAAGGTAACCGCCATCAATAACATGGCCTCATCGATTTTGATGCCCATGTTTGCCGAATTCAGCAAACAACATCCCCAGGTCGATCTGCATATCATCGTATCCAATACCGACGCCAGCCTGGTGGAGCGCGAGGCTGACATCGCCATCCGCCTGACCAACTCACCCACGGATACCCTGATCGGCAAACAAATGGTGACCGTTGCATCAACGATTTATGGAAGCCGGGATTACTTAAAACAACATAAAAAACAGGGCGGTGAGCCCAAATGGATCGGGGTGAATTGTTGTGGATTCCATAAAGCCTGGACCAAACAGGCTTGCAAAGACCAAAGCTTTGATTTTTATAGCGATGACACCCTGCTGACACTGTCGGCCGTTCGCGAAGGACTGGGGTTGTCCTTCCTGCCCTGTTTCATGGGCGACAGCGATCCACAGCTGGAGCGCTACGCCGATCCCGATCCGGAACACAACCTGGGGCTGTGGATTTTGCTGCACCCGGACCTGAAACGAACCGCCCGGGTGCTGGCGTTTCGCGATCACATGGTTCAATCCATTCACCAACAGCGGCCATTATTTGAAGGTACATACTCTAATTGACCATCCCGGGTCATCGGTTACCAGCCTGATTCTGGACAAAAAAAAGCCTCTCAATTGAGAGGCTTCTAAGTTCTTTAGCTTTTAAACATCAGTTGTTCTGGATCACGATGCTTGGGAAAGCCGCCGAATGATCCCTGGCCTTGGTGGCGAGCTTGGCTGCGGTCTTGCGCGCGATTTCACGGTAGATTTCACTGACCTTGCTGTCGGGATGTGCGGCTACCGAGGGATTACCACTATCGGCCTGCTCACGAATGGAAATATCCAGTGGCAAGGCTCCGAGAAAATCCACACCGTATTCTTCAGCCATTTTGCTGCCACCCCCTTCACCGAAGATATGCTCGGCATGGCCGCATTCGCTACAAATATGAATGGACATGTTTTCCACGATACCCAGAACCGGCACCTCGACCTTTTCGAACATCTTGAGGCCTTTCTTGGCATCCAGCAGCGCAATATCCTGCGGCGTGGTGACGATCACCGCTCCTGAAACCGGAATCTTCTGCGCCAGGGTTAACTGGGTATCACCGGTTCCGGGTGGCAGATCGATCACCATGTAATCGACGTCTTTCCAATTGGTGTCGTTAAGCAACTGCTCCAGGGCCTGGGTCACCATCGGACCACGCCAGATCATGGGTGTGTCTTCTTCCACCAGGTAACCGATCGACATGGATTGAATACCGTGTCCGACCATTGGCTCCAGGCTTTTGCCATCTTCCGATTCGGGCTGGCCGGAACAGCCCAGCATGCGTGGCATACTCGGGCCGTAGATATCAGCGTCCAGGATACCAACGGTCGCGCCTTCGGCCTGTAATGCCAGGGCCAGGTTGACCGCAGTTGTGGATTTACCGACACCGCCCTTACCGGAGGCTACGGCAATAATATTCTTAATGCCTTCCTGAGGTTTCAAGTTCTGCTGCACCGCATGAGAAACGATCTTGCTGGACACGCTGACTTCAACAGAGCCGACACCATCCAGCGCGGAGACTTTTTCTGTCACCAGCTTTTTCATTTCATCAAAATAACCGGCTGCGGGATAACCCAGCACAATACCGATACTGACCTTGTCACCATCGATTTCAACGGTTTTCACCGATTTTGTAGCGGCCAGATCTTTTTCAGTATTGGCATCAATGATCTCACCAACCGCCGCTTTAACTTGTTCTTGCGTAATAGACATAATAATAGTAACCCTGCAAACCGATCAAAATATAATAAGCGAGGCATTCTACATGAGCTTGCCGTGCTAATTAACCTTTAATTTCCGAGGAAATTAGTCAGGTATTTGGTGATAAGCCGGCGCGGCCCTATACAGAACCCCATGCACAACATAAAATAGCGTGCTTTTACCCACTTGATGAATCCAATGAGTTCAGAAACACGTAAAATCGTTGTTACCAGTGCACTACCTTATGCCAACGGCCCAATCCATATTGGCCACATGGTTGAATACATACAGACGGACATATGGGTGCGCTTTCAGAAATTACAAGGCAACGAATGCATCTATGTGTGCGCGGATGATGCACATGGCACGCCGATCATGTTGCGTGCCCAGGCCGAGGGCATCACCCCGGAAGAACTCATCAACCGTGTCAAGATCGAACATGAAACCGATTTTGCCGATTTTCACGTGGGTTTCGATAACTATCACAGCACGCATTCGGAAGAAAACCGGTACTTCTCCACCTATATCTACGAAAAAATCAAGGCCGCAGGACATATCGCCACCCGCACCATTTCGCAGTCTTACGACCCGAAGGCAGAAATGTTTCTGCCCGATCGTTTCATCAAGGGTGAGTGCCCGAATTGTGGTGCGGCCGACCAGTACGGCGATAACTGCGAGGTTTGTGGTGCCACCTATGACCCCACCGAGCTGAAAAATCCTCGCTCCGTCGTTACCGGTGAAACCCCTATCGAAAAGGATTCTGAACAATACTTTTTCAAGCTGGGCGATTATGCCGACATGCTGAAAGAGTGGACCCGTGCCGGTCATATCCAGAAGGAGATTGCCAACAAGATGGACGAATGGCTGGAAGAAGGCCTGCGTGACTGGGATATCTCTCGTAATGCGCCTTACTGGGGTTTTGAGATTCCGGATGCGCCCGGCAAGTATTTCTATGTGTGGATGGATGCCCCCATCGGTTACCTGGCAAGCTTTAAAAACTGGTGTTCTAAAACCGGTCATAATTTTGATGACTACTGGGCCAAAGACAGCAAGGCCGAGCTGTATCATTTTATCGGCAAGGACATCGCTCGTTTCCACACCCTGTTTTTTCCCGCCATGTTGCACGGCGCCGGTTTTCGCAAACCCACCGCTGTCTACTGCCACGGATTTCTAACCGTGGACGGGCAAAAAATGTCCAAGTCACGTGGCACCTTTATCAAGGCACGCACCTTTTTGCAGCACCTCAATCCTGAATACTTGCGTTATTACTTTGCCGCCAAGCTGGGTGCCGGTGTGGAAGATATCGACCTGAACCTGGAAGATTTCAGCGCGCGCGTTAATTCTGACCTGGTCGGCAAGGTGGTTAACATCGCCAGTCGTTGCGCCGGATTTATTAAAAAGAAGTTCGATGGCAAATTGAGTTCCAGCCTGAGCAGCCATGATGAGCTCAATCAAAAATTCATCACTGCATCGCAATCCATCGCCAACGATTATGAAAAACGTGAGTTCAGCAAGGCGATGCGCGAAATCATGGCGCTTGCCGACCTGACCAACGAATATATCGATGAGCAGGAACCGTGGGTACGCATTAAAGATGAATCCCTGCAACAGGATGTTCAGGATACCTGTACCGTGGGTATCAACTGTTTTCGCCAGCTGATCATTCTGCTCAAGCCGGTTTTGCCGGCACTGGCTAAACAGGCGGAAACCTTCCTCAATGTTAACGACCTGCAATGGGCCGACCTGCCCAATAATCTGCTGGACCATGAGATCAACAAGTTCAAACCGCTGATGACGCGGGTAGAAAAGGATAAAATTGACGCCATGATCGAGGCCAGTAAAGAAGCCTTGAAAGAAGAACCCAAGGTTACCCAACAGGCCGCAGACCCGACTATTGAAGCGATAGCCGATGAAATCAGCTTTGAAGATTTTGCCAAACTGGATTTGCGCATCGCCCGCATTGTGGAAGCCAAAGCGGTGGAAAAAGCCGACAAGTTATTGCAACTGACGCTGGATATCGGCAACCAACAACGCAACGTGTTCGCCGGTATCAAGTCCGCTTATTCTCCGCAAGACCTGGAAGGCAAGCTCACCGTCATGGTCGCCAACCTGGCACCGCGTAAGATGCGTTTCGGATTATCCGAGGGCATGGTGCTGGCAGCGGGACCGGGAGGCAAGGAGCTGTTTATACTGAACCCGGATGAGGGCGCCAAGCCTGGCATGAGGGTTAAATAAAAAACCGTGCAGTAAAAAACTGGCCAAAAGATTGCCAGAAATTCGTCAATCCCGTGCAGGCTGGCATGACACAACCCAGAGGTTTTTGAATATGAAAAACATTTTAGACAACTACCTGAACCAGGAAATTGGTATCAATATCGAGCGACCGTTACGAATTGACTCCACCACCTTAATCGGGGTCAGTGAAAACTACTTCACCGTGGTAGATGAAAACAAGGGATATAAACATCATTTTTCTTACCACAGTGTCGTACAGATTATTGAACACCACGAGGGAATCGATGTAGGCGGTTTGTTTGAGCACAAGAAACATTTCAACCTGGTGATCAAGGTCGGGCATATTCCAGAATTCACCCCGATATAATCATTCGACCCGGTGAGCTGCGGTATAAAACTCGCTTAATCTGAAATATCAATCCGACTATTGAAAAATTTCAATGCATGTTGATGGCTTTGCTAATAGCATCGCTATAACAGAATTTGGAGATTAAGCATGAAACAACCTAACCGACTTCAGCATATGCCGATTTCGTTTTTTGCCATGGTCATGGGGCTCGCCGGACTGACCATTGCCTGGGAAAAAGCGACAGATATTTATCATTTTACCCCGTCCATCTACAGTACCCTACTGGTGCAGTCGGTGATTACCTTCGTCATATTGGCGGGCCTTTACCTCTACAAAAGCCTGAACTTTCGCCAGAACGTGCTGAGCGAGTGGGCCAACCCGGTTAAAATCAACTTTGTTCCTGCGATCTCGATCAGCCTGTTACTGTTTGCGGTGGCATTCCTTCCGATCTCTGAGACGACCAGTCGGTTTCTATGGGCCATCGGCACCATTTTGCATTTGATCATCACACTGCACGTGGTGAATTCCTGGTTGCACCATGAAAAATTTGAAATTCATCACATGAACCCGGCCTGGTTTATTCCGGCTGTGGGCAACGTGATTATCCCTATTGCCGGCGTACCCCTGGGTTATATGGAATTGTCCTGGTTCTTTTTCAGTATTGGCATCGTATTCTGGCTGGTTTTGATGGTGATCGTTTTCAACCGTATTTTCTTCCATCAGCCTCTGCCGGAAAAGCTGTTGCCCACACTGTTCATCCTTATCGCACCACCAGCTGTCGGCTTCCTGTCTTACCTGAAACTGACCGGTGAGTTGGATACCTTTGCCCAGGTACTTTACAACTTTTCATTATTCATCACCCTGTTGCTGATCAGCCAGTTACCGCGTTTTGCCCGTTTGCCGTTTTACCTGTCCTGGTGGGCCTATTCTTTCCCGCTGGCTGCGATGAGTATCGCCAGCATGGCGATGGCACATATCAGCGGCATAGCCTTTTACGGGTATATTGGGCTGGCCCTGCTATTCACACTGACAGCTTTGGTCGCTCTGCTGTTCATCAAAACCCTGAAAGCCGTGCAAAAAGGTATGGTGTGTACACCCGAACATTAATCATAAATACTGTCAGAAAACCTGAATATGAAGGTTGGCGTAACCCGTCAGAATTTCTCAACCGTTACCGGGCATGCCGGCAAGGCTCGCCGCCGCTTCCTGGTCTACTGCCAGAATGACCAGGGCGATTGGCAGGAATGCGATCGTTTCGACCTGCCCAAAGACATGTCGATGCATGAATTCACCGACGGCGATCACCCGATTGATGAACTGGATCTGTTAATAACCGGCAGCTGTGGCACAGGTTTTGTTAAAAAAATGGCAGGCAGGGGCATTAAAGTGGTACAGACCGGGGAGTCCGATCCATTGGACTCGGTAACCCGGTTAATGTCGGGACAGACACTGGCTGCAGCGCTAGCACACGAACATTAGTAGAGTGTCTTGTGGATAATTAAATCACCAGACAGTCATTGCAGAGGTTAATTAAAGGTCTGCACGAGCACCGCAGCCAGGGCCAATACGATGGCGGATTCAACCAGAAACCATTTGAGTGAAACGGCCGGCGGTTTTTTAGCCTGTAGCTCGCACCTTGCTTCCATTAGATTCATTTCTTGCTCCAAGTTGTTAATGTGTTTTACTTGTATACACATTGTAGTTCAATAAAAATACATTTGT
>JANTFY010000032.1 GCA_024763185.1 Gammaproteobacteria bacterium
CGAAAGGGCGATGCAAAATACTTCGAACAACTCGGCTTTTCCGGCTACCTGATAAAACCCACCTTATCAGACATATTACACGATACTCTGGAGTGCGTACTGGGCGAATTTGATGCGCATCGTTCGACTGCACATCACATCATCACCAAGTACGATGTCATAGATTCCAAAGATGATTCTATTCTGGATAAAAACTTTAAAGGGGTCAGGGTATTACTGGCTGAAGACAGCCTGGTCAACCAAAAGGTTGCTTCATCCATTCTAAAAAAACACGGTATTGATATTACCCTGGCTGACAATGGTCAACAGGCGATCGATAAATTCATCGAGCTTGAATTCGACCTGGTATTAATGGACTGTCAAATGCCGGAAAAGGATGGCTTTGAAGCCACTGCTGAGATCAACCTGATCCAGCAGCAAAATAATACCCAGGTTCCGATTATTGCATTAACCGCGAATGCCATGGAATCGGACAAGGAGAAATGTTTAAGTGCCGGCATGCATGATTTTGTGGCAAAACCTTTCAGTTCTGAAACCCTGTTGAATGCCATCGACAACATGCTTAAAAAAAGCATCAAGCAAGCGCCCACTTCAACTCTCGAGACCGTTAAATCCGGCCGACAGGTACTGGATATCTCCGTACTGGCCGCGTTAAAAAATATTATGGAAGAGGATTTTGTTGAAATAATTCCTGCTTTTATCGAAAGCAGTAAACACATAACCAGCGCGTTATGGCAGGCTCAAAAGACGCAGCAATTCGACATTATGCAACGCCATGCGCACAGCTTAAAATCGAGCTGCGCCAATCTGGGCGCGCTGCAACTTTCTGCCATGTCCAAGGACCTGGAAGAACAATGCAAACAACAGATACAGGTCGAACTCAGCCAGTTACAGTCTATCGATGAACAACTGCAACAGGTCATTCACAAATTAAACGAGTTTCAGACCTGAATAAACAATGGTCTTGTTCGAGCACTCTGTTTACCGATAGGCTCTCAGATAGTGTTTTTCGAACAGGATTTTCAACCAGTGCAGGGGCAGCATTTTCATCATAAAACCGCGTTTCGGATCACGATAAACCATGCTGCCGGTATTCAGCGTATCGATGATACAAATCAGTTCGGTTTTAAAGGTATGTTGGGGTTTTTTCAGTTTTAGAACGTCGATGGCGTTTTTAGCAGCTGCTTCGGCCTGTAAATCTGCCATATGCGCCTGTTTGGGTTTCCAGTCCGGGCCGGGGAAACTTCCGGCGTCTCCCGCAACAAACACATGTTCCTGGCCTTCTACCTGGCATAACTCGTTGGCTTTGAAAAAACCGCCTTCGGATAGCGCCAGTCCCGAGTTGGCTGCCCAGGCCGGTCCCGTCATGCCGGGTATGAAAAGAATCAAATCAGCCTTGAACTGGTCGGATTCGGTTTCAATACTGTCTTTATTGAAACGTTTCATCTTTTTGCCCAAATAGGATTTGATATTGCGTTTTTTCATTTCTGCGAGAATACGATCTACTGCCTTGTCGCCCATGCGCTGCCCGGGCCTGGGTGCAGGACTGAAAAACACCAGTTCGAATTTATCCCTGCGCCCCTGCTGGCGGAGTAAGGTATCAACGCCGAACAGAAACTCAAAAACCGGGCCTCCGCGCATGGCCGACGGTTCCTGTGGATTACTGGCAAAACCAAAAGCGATCGTGCCCTGTTCCATAGCAGCCAACTGATCCGAAAATGACTTGGTATCCTGCCAGCCACTACAGGCTATTTTCGCATTTTCTATGCCCGGTAACTTTTCAAGATATCGGCCACCACAGGCCAGAATAACCGCATCATAACTGATGGAATCCTGTTCCAGCTGCAAGGTTTTATTTTCACTATCCAACCCCGTTACCGTCGATTGAATGTAAGTGACATTGTTTTTCTGCAGGAACCCATGCAAGGGTATGGTCAAATCTTCATAACTTCTTCGACCCGCTGGAACCCAGATCAGGCTGGGATAATAGAACAGCTCCGCACGTGGTGCGACCAGGGTGATTTTACCGTTGAAGCCTTTCTTGCGTAGGGTTTTAACCGCGGTGCAGGCTGCAAAACCTGCGCCGGCTATAACTATATGTTGCATGGTCCTGGATCTCCGATAAACGTATTCTGGAAATAGAGTTGTTTAGGAAACCCGGATGAATCGATTTGGCGATGAGCAAAGTTGGGCCCGGTTGCACGACAGCGAAGTTATCTGAGATCCCTGGAACGAAAGTGATTCTTTCGGCTTATGTTAACCGCCAAAAAAAAACGCTGCAACGCCAAAGATAGGGGCAAGGCAGCGATTTAATTGCTAACTGTTCCGGTAAGCTATTTTTGTTCCAGTTCTTTTTTAACCAGATAATCGATCACTTCAATCATTCGAGCATTACTGCCCGCCATGGAAGCACTGGTCCGGTACTTACCGTTGACAACTACTGCAGGTACACCGCGATGACCGTACTTACGTTCTTTTTGCTTGCTTTTCCTGACCAGGGTATCCACAGGAAACGAATGATAGTGTTCGCGGAACTGCTTTTCGTCTATGCCATGTTCTGCAACAAACGCAGCGAGGGTATCGAGACTGGTTAAACGTTGGTTTTTAATATGCAATGCCTCGAATATTTTGTGATGCACCTTTTCAGTCACACCCATCATCTGCAAGGCAAAGTAAGCACGGGCATGTTCTGTCCAGCGCGGGTTTAATACCGAGGGTACCTGTTCCAGAATAACACCATCAGGCTGGTTTTTTTTCCATTGTTCGATGTAAGGCTCAAAACGAAAGCAATGGGGGCAACCGTACCAGAACAGCTCGGTAACCACGACTTTTTCCGGATTTGAGGTTTTTACCGGTTTTTTCAATGTCTCGAATTCTATACCATCATCAAAATTTGCCTGTGCCGTGGAAAAAACCAGAAATAACGGCAACAAAAAAACGAATCCTTTTTTTAGCATGGTGAAACCTCAAATTAATTGTTGAACTGATTATGACCTAAATAGAAGGTATAAGTTTACACGTTATGTCTGAACAGACTCTTAATGATGGTGAGTTTAATGTACCTGCAGTAGCCCGGTTGTGTGTTTAATCCCGGGCTACTGGTGGATTTAGATATGTTTACTTATTTCATGCCTGCAACATAAGCAGCCACGGCTTGCATCTCGGCATCTGACATGCGGTTAGCGACATTACGCATCATTTTACCGGCATCGTTGGCGCGTTTTCCTTCCTTAAAGTTTTTCAGCTGGGCCACGATATATTCTGGATGCTGGGCTTTCAAACCGGGGTAAGCAGCCGGGCCATTACCCGAACCGGAGGGACTGTGACAGCCCATGCAAGCGGCAACCGAGGTTTCGGTGATGCCACCGCGGTAGATGTCCTGACCCCTGGCAAGGAGAGCTTCATCAAATTTGGCCTCTTTTGGCTGCTGGGTTTCAAAATAGGCAGCAATATTAACCATATCTTCATCCGTCAGTAAGGCTACCATTCCCACCATGGTTGGATCGTAGCGTTTACCCGATTTGAAATCACGCAATTGCTTCAATAAATAAGAGGCATGTTGCCCGGCCAAACGGGGCCAGATAACATTAACACTATTACCGTCTGCACCATGACAAGCCATGCACACGGCTGTTTTAGCTTTACCCGCTTCGATATCAGCTGCTTGAGCCGCACTAACTGACAACAGACCGGTAAGTGCAAGCAAAACTGCTTTGATGTGACGATTTTTCATAGGTTCTCCAGGAAATATGCGTTTAATAAAATCGAAAGAAATTTTGGGGCGGAATGTATATCATACCTGCCCTCCCTATTCAATGAATCATGGTCGTTAAGGTTTCGTTTACATGACTTGCATCTATAAGCAGGCACAATTTTTGACCAGTGCCTTTAAAATTTCTCAATTGATTGAGGATGATGGCCTGGAGATAGCCTTTGCCGGCCGATCCAATGCGGGTAAATCCACGGCTATCAATGCCCTCACGCAACAGAAAAACCTGTGTAAAACCAGTAAAACACCAGGCAGAACCCAGCTGATCAACTTTTTTTCACTGGAAGAGAATCGTCGGCTGGTAGATTTACCGGGTTATGGCTATGCCAAGGTACCTAAAAAGATGCGTCAACATTGGAATCATGTACTGTCGCGTTATTTGCTGGAAAGACAATCATTACAGGGTCTGATTATTGTCGTTGATATTCGCCGTGGCCTGGGTGATATGGATTGGGGGCTGATCGACATGGTCGATATCAATCTTCCGGTACATATCCTGCTAACCAAATCCGATAAGCTCAAACAGGCCGCGCGAATGAAGGTTATCAAGGAAACCCGGCAGCAATTAAAAAACGATGGCATCAGTGTCTCTGCCTTTTCAGCGCTAAATGGTCAAGGACGCGATGACTTTGAAGCCGCCTGTAATAGGTTTTTGCAAGTGGGTGAACAAATCCGTTGATGTGAAACGAGGGCAAAAAAAATCCCCGGCAAGGTTATTACCGGGGTATAAGTCATGATCCGGTGGGGTTTCCGGATCTGTCTGCTCAACAGGAGAGTAGAGCAAACATGCGCCGGGCTTTGCGCATATTCCTATGACAGGACTTGATCCATCAAGTTCCATGCTATTTATAATTTATAGCTGCAGTTTTAAATCTTTACCTGAATCTCCGACAGCCGGTCAATGCGCTTGATGCCAGTTATCGCCAATGCCGGCATCCACCTCCAGTTTTACCGATAAATCGGCCACGGATGTCATCAGCCTGCAAAGCTTTTCCTTATAATAATCAATATGTTGTGTTTTAACTTCAAACACCAGTTCATCATGCACCTGCATGATCATGCGTGTATTATCGGATTTTTGCTGTAACCATTCATCGACATTGATCATCGCTTGTTTGATGATATCGGCCGCCGTCCCCTGCATGGGAGCATTAATCGCTGTACGCTCGGCGTACTGGCGCTGCTGGGCATTCCTTGATTTCAGTTCAGGCAGGTAAAGGCGGCGACCGAACACGGTTTCCACATAACCCTGCTCGTGGGCCTTTTCTCGGGTTTCATCCATGTAGGTTTTAACGCCCGGATAGCGCTCGAAATACAGGTCCACGTACTGTTGGGCCTCGTTGCGGCCTATATTCAGCTGCTTTCCGAGACCGAAAGCCGACATGCCGTAGATAAGCCCGAAATTGATGGCCTTGGCTGCACGGCGCTGATCCGGCGTCACCTGTTCGTTATCCACCGCAAAAACCTCGGCAGCTGTGGCCCTATGTACATCCAGCCCATGCGCAAATGCGTTTAACAGACTTTTGTCGGCTGACAGATGGGCCATGATACGCAGTTCTATCTGTGAATAATCGATCGCCAGTATTTTAAATCCTTGCGGTGCGACGAATGCTTCACGTATGCGTCGGCCCTGTTCGGTGCGTACCGGTATGTTTTGCAGGTTTGGACTGGTGGAGGATAATCGTCCGGTGGAAGCCACCGCCTGTTGATAGGATGTATGAATGCGCCCACTGCTGAGGTTGATTTCACCGGGCAGTTTATCAATATAGGTGGTCTTTAATTTATTCAAACTGCGATGTTCCAATAACAGGCGTGGAATTTCATAGTCCTGTGCCAGTTCTTCCAATACATCTTCAGCGGTAGATGGCTGCCCCTTGGGAGTTTTACGGATAACCGGCAGGTTCATTTTTTCAAACAGAATGGCCTGAATCTGCTTCGGTGAACTCAGGTTGAATTGTTCATCGGCCAGTTTATAAATCGTTTGTTCAATCTGTTGCAACTGCTGATCCACTTCCTGGCCCTGTTTCTCCAGCAGGGCCTGATCCAGGCACACACCGTTTTGCTCCATACGCAATAACACCGGCAGTAGCGGCATTTCGATATCCTGATAGACCTTTAACAGGGAAGGTTGCTGTTGTAGACGTGGATACAGCTCATGATGTAACTGTAAGGTGACATCAGCATCTTCACAGGCATAGGGGGCAGCCTGCTCCAGTTCCACCTGGTCAAAACTGACTTGTTTGGCGCCTTTGCCGGCCACGTCTTCATAATGAATGGTTGACCGGTTCAGGTAAAAACCAGCCAGCGCATCCATGTTGTGGCGGGTGGCAGTTGAATTCAACACGTAGGATTGCAGCATCGTGTCATGCTGAATACCTTTCACGTCGATGCCATATTTTTTAAAGACATGGCAATCGTATTTCAGGTTCTGGCCGATCTTGCCCAGTTTCGGGTTTTCCAATAGCGGTTTTAAAGCCTCAAGTACCTGTTGCCGATCAAGTTGTTGTGGCGCGGTTGCATAACGATGTGCCAGTGGAATATAACAGGCTTTGCCCGCTTGCAAACACAGTGAGATACCCACCAGTTCTGCATCCATGTAATTAATACTGGTGGTTTCGGTATCGATGGCAAAACAGTCACTGTTTACCAGGGCTGACAGCCAGTCTTCAAAAGCCTGTTGATGCAGAATGGTCTGGTATTCTGCCTGAACAGGCTCACTTTCATCTTCTACGATTAACCCCTCATTTTCCAGCTCATCCAGCCAGCGTTTAAATTCAAAACGTTGGTAATAATCTCTAAGGGCTTTGGCATCGGCTTCTTTTTGCGTTAAATCATCGAGTTTTACATCCAGATCCAGATCCTGTTGTATCGTGGCCAGTTCATAGGACATCGGCAGAAACTCCAGAGATGCCCGCAGATTGTCGCCAATCTTGCCCTTGAACTGATCGGCATTATCCATCACATTTTGCAGGCTGCCATACTCGTTAAGCCATTTACTCGCGGTTTTGGGGCCAACCTTTGGCACTCCAGGAATGTTATCGGAGGAATCTCCCATCAACGCCAGGTAGTCGATGATCTGGTCCGGTCTGACCTGAAATTTTTCCTGCACCATGGCTTCATCCATCACCACGTTATTCATGGTATTGATCAGGCTGATACCTGGGCACACCAGTTGCGCCATATCCTTGTCGCCCGTAGATATGATCACCTGATATCCCTGCTCCCTGCCCTGCCTGGCCAGGGTACCAATGACATCATCCGCTTCTACCTTGTCTACAATTACCAGTGGCAGGCCCTGCGCCTTGATAATTTCATGCAGGGGTTTTATCTGGATTCGCAGGTCCTCCGGCATCGGCGGGCGGTTGGCCTTGTAGTCGGCATAGATATCATTGCGAAAGGTTTTACCCTTGGCATCGAATACCACGGCTATCAGGTCCGGTTGTTCATCGCTTATCAATTTGCGCAACATATTCAATACGCCGTAAATAGCGCCGGTAGGATGGCCATTACTGATGAGTGGTGGCAGGCCGTGAAAAGCCCTGAACAGATAGGAACTGCCGTCGACCAGTACCAGTTTTTTTGTTTTCTCTTCTATCATATGAATACGTTACAATGCCCTTTTATACCGCTTGTCCGAATCATTTCGGCCACAGCTGAACCTTTAAATTATCTTGGCAGAATACCTGAATGGATATAAAAAACACAGTTACAAAATCGCCCAAACTGCCCTCTGCCGAATCTGAATTAACGCGTGAATCCTGGAAAATCTTTCAAATCATGGCCGAATTTGTGGATGGCTTTGAACATCTGGCCAGTATCAAACCTTCTGTCAGTATTTTTGGTTCGGCACGAACACGGCCAGATCATCCTTATTACCTTAAAGCAGAAAAAATTGCGCGCCTGCTGTCCGACTCGGGTTTTTCCGTGGTCAGCGGCGGTGGCCCTGGCATTATGGAAGCCGCCAATAAAGGGGCCCATGCCGGAAAGTCCAGCAGCATCGGTTTGAATATTGAATTACCGCGTGAACAGAAACCCAATCCTTACCAGGATATTTCCCTTAACTTCCGCCACTTTTTTTCACGCAAGGTCATGTTTGTCAAATATGCCACCGCTTATATCGTATTGCCCGGTGGATTTGGAACCCTGGATGAAATGGCGGAAATTCTGACCCTGATCCAGACCGGCAAGTCACGTAAAATTCCGATTATTCTGGTTGAGTCTGCTTTCTGGTCCGGGCTTATTGAATGGTTTAAAGATTCACTGGTTGAAGAAGGTACCATCAAGTCATCCGACCTCGATCTGATTCAGGTTATCGATCAACCGGAGCAAGTCGTCAATGCCATTTTTGAATTCTACCGCAGCCGTACCTTTGAACCTTCCGCGGAAGAAATGGAACGTATGTTACACCTGTAACTCGGGTACGGTTATTTTCCGATACAAAAACTGGAAAAAATCTTGCCCAGTAAGTCCTCGGTACTGAATTCGCCGGTTATCTGGTTCAGTTGCTGTTGCGCCAGGCGAAAGTCTTCGGCCATCAGCTCTCCGGATGATGTCTGCTCGAAAATATCGGCTGCATTTTGCAGGAACTGTAATGCGGATTTCAGTGATTCCACGTGCCTTTGACGAGCAATAAAAGTCGACTGCTCATGATTGTAATCGCTATAGTTTTGCGTTAACTCTTCAATCAAAGCATCCATACCTTCACCGGTTTTAGTGGAAATGGAAAATTCAGTAATGGCCTGCTTTTGACTGTCTTCCAGTAAATCCACCTTGGTATACAGGCGTGTCAGTGGCACATGTTGCACGCGTTGCTCAATGGCTTTTTCCTGTTGCGTATAGCCCTGCACCGCATCGATCAACAGTAACACCCGGTCGGCCTGTTCAATTTCCTGCCAGGCTCGCCGGATACCTTCCTGTTCTACCGGATCGTTTGATTCTCGCAGGCCCGCTGTATCAATAATTTTGACTGGGACCCCTTTTAAAGCAATATGTTCACGGATGACATCACGCGTGGTTCCGGCAATGTCTGTCACTATCGCTGCATCATAACCGGCCAGGTAGTTGAGCAAACTCGACTTACCCGCGTTGGGTTGGCCGGCGATGGCCAGCGTCATGCCCTCGTTCAACACCCGCCCCTTTTCTGCCTGTTGCAGGACTTGTCTGTTGAAAGCAATGATAGTGTTTAATCTATTCTGGATATCCGAATCTGCCAGAAAATCAATTTCCTCCTCGGAAAAATCCAGTGCAGCTTCAACGTAGGAACGTATGCCGATGATGTCATCCACCAGGCGATGGACCTGCCTGGAGAATTCACCCTGCAGTGAGCGCATGGCTGCCCTGGCGGCCGCCTGGCTACCCGATTCAATCAGATCAGCAATGGCTTCTGCCTGGGTCAGGTCCATTTTATTGTTATGGAAAGCGCGTTCGGAAAATTCACCGGCCTGGGCCAGTCTGGCCCCTAATTCACACACACGGCTGAGCAACATTTCCTGTAATACGGGACCGCCATGCCCCTGTAGCTCGATGACTTCTTCACCGGTAAAAGATCTGGGTCCGGGAAAATACAATACGATGCCATGATCCAGTTCCTGTTTATTTTCATCATAGAAATGACGGAACAGGGTTTTATTGGCCAGTAGCTGAGAATCGGTGATTTTTTGGGCTATATCGAGGCTGTCCGGGCCTGACAAGCGGATAATGCCCACCCCACCAATGCCGGGGGGCGTAGCGATGGCCGCAATGGTATCTGCAGGCGACATAGTCCTGACAACCCGTCAGCTTTATTTTTCCTGGCCGGACTCAATGCGTTTGGTAATGATATATTGCTGGGTAATGGACAATATATTGTTGACCACCCAGTACAAAACCAAACCGGAAGGAAAAAAGGCAAAAAATACGGTAAAGATGATTGGTAACGCCATCATCACCTTGGCCTGTATCGGATCTGGCGGGGCCGGGTTGAGTTTTTGCTGGATCAACATGCTGACACCCATGATTAATGGCAACACAAAGTATGGGTCTTTCACCGACAGGTCAGTGATCCACAGGATAAAAGGTGCCTGGCGCAATTCCACTGATTCCAGCAAGGCCCAGTACAACGCAATAAAAACCGGTATTTGGACCAGAATGGGCAGACAGCCTCCCATTGGATTTATTTTTTCGGTTTTGTACAGATCCATCATGGCCTGATTCATTTTCTGTCGATCATCACCATAACGTTCTTTCAAGGTTTTCAAACGCGGGCCGACCTTACGCATCTTGGCCATGGATTTGTAACTGGTTTCAGACAGCTTGAAAAATACCGCCTTGACCAGCAGGGTCAGCAGAATGATGGCAAAGCCCCAGTTACCGACTATGCCATTGAAAAAAGATAACAACCAGTACAGCGGCTTGGACAAAAAGGTTAAAGCACCATAGTCCACGGTTAATTCAAGGCCGGGTGAAATTTCTTCCAAACGGTTAACCAGTTTCGGACCGACAAACAGTTTGCTGTTAAATTCTCCCTGCTGTCCGGGTTGTACCTGCAACGATTGGGAACGCATGCCTATGGTATAGGTAGACGGATTACGTTTGGTATTGGCAATGGAGTACATCAAATTAGTTTCCTCGGGTTCTGCCACCCAGGCAGACAGGAAATAATGTTGAATCATCGCCGCCCAGCCACCGTTGGAAGTCAATTTGAAAGACTGTTCTTCCATGTCGTCAAATTTCACTTTTTCATATTTGACTTCTTCGTTGTATACCACGGCCCCGGTATAGGTATACAGGAACTTGCTGGTTTTTAACGGACGCGAACGGGTGATCTGGCGATACTGACTGCCGACCCATTCCTGATCCGACTGGTTGTTGACTCGATGGTTAACCTTGATCAGATAATCACCACGCGTGAATTGATAGGTTTTTACCACCTGAACGCCATTTTCCGTCCAGCTTAATGGCACTCGCAGCACTTCATCCGAATCCTGCAGACGGTAACTGGTTTGCGCGGCATTAAAAATACTGTGATGGGTAGGGGCCGGGCTGGTTGATGATCTCAACCCGTTTTGAATGATGTAAACAGAATCCTGATTAGAATGGATAAGTTCCAGATACTCTTCGGGTTTATCCACTGCCAGCGAATAATCTTTAAGTTTTAGCGATTTTATGACACCGCCGCGCGTGTCAATGTACAGATCCAGCACATCCGTTTCAACATGAACAAGTTGTGCACTGGCGGACGTCAGCTGGCCCAACGGCTCAACATTCTGCTGCGCTGATTCTGCCATTTCCGGCAAATCGGTTAAATCCTGATCAGAAAAATCTTGAGATGGAGTATTGCCAGCCGCGGATATCGTTTCCTGCTGCGACTGCGACTGCGGTTGTGGTTTGGGGCCATAATCGGCCTGCCACTGTTCCCAAATCAATAAACCAACGAAGGCTAGTGCAGCATAGAGAAAGAGTCTTGTATTATTCATTGATAATCTGTTCGTTGTTTACTTGATTAATGATCATGCGGTACCGGATCGTGACCACTTTTTCCCCAGGGATGACAGGACAGAACCCGTTTCGTGGCTAACCAGCTTCCTTTGAAAATACCAAATCGTTCTATGGCTTCTATCGCATATTGAGAGCAGGTGGGCGTGTAACGACAGTGGCTGCCCAGAAGTGGGCTGATCGCATATTGATAAAACCGAATGGGAAGAATTAAAATTTTTCGCATTTTCTGATGACGTTGCGCCAGTGTTTATCCAGTCGGTTAAAAATCTGTTGGTGGCTCAGTTGCAAGATATTAAAACGTACCATCGCTACTATGTCATGGTTCGGCAATTTTTTCTGATGCCGACGAAAACTTTCACGGATCAGGCGTTTAATACGGTTTCTATCGACCGCACGTTTGAGCTGTTTTTTTGCGATCGCAAATCCCAATCTCGGTCTGTGCAGCTGTTTTTTACCAATTAACAGGGTAAAACATTCGTCACTGACGCGAACATTATTCTGAAAAACCTGTTTGAAATCATTGGGCCTGGTCAGCCTGGACGAGCAGGGGAATGATTCCCCGGCCTTCGATTTCATCAACAGGAAGCCGAATTACGGGGTCAGACGTGCGCGCCCTTTGGCTCTTCTCGCCTTGATGACCATGCGGCCACCGCGTGTTTGCATGCGTGCACGAAAACCGTGGGTTCTTGCACGTTTTAAATTACTGGGTTGAAATGTACGTTTCATGTTTTTAAAGCCTCACTGATCAGTTGCCCATGGTCGACCTTTCGGCCCATTGACAGGCAGGCGCGACAAGATACTGATATGTGAGCGTTTCGTCAATATCATTTTCTACTTATATTGTTGTTTTTGAATAAAAAACTGTATTTTATTTTGCACGGCCTGTGGATAAAGTTGATAATAAGCCATTCGATAAAGATATCATCCATCTATCTCGTATTCAGGATAGCCTAATAAGCTGACCCTTATTGGCCGCATCCCCTGTTTGCGGCTACACACAACTGAAGGTAAACACGCTTGAAACTTGAATTATGGGATCAATGCATCTCCCATCTTGAAACTGAATTGAGTGAGCAGCAGTTCAACACCTGGATATTGCCGCTTCAGGTTGAAATGGAAAATAACACCCTGAATTTGCTTGCTCCCAATCGTTTTGTCATGGACTGGGTTAAAAAAAACTTTCTGGAACAGATAAAATCGACGGTTAAATTGTTGGATGACACTCATTCCATCGATATCAGCATTGGTATTGGCAGTCACCGCAAGACAACAGAGCCGGACCGGCTGGCAAAATCGGAAACCATAAATTCCTATCCTTCCACCAATAATTATTCTTCCGGTTTAAACGAATCACAAACCTTCGATAATTATGTCGAGGGTAAATCCAACCAACTTGCACGTGCGGCCTCCATTCAGGTCAGTAACAATCCCGGCGCAGATTATAATCCCCTGTATATCTACGGCGGCGTCGGTCTTGGCAAAACCCATTTGATGCAGGCGGTAGGAAATCAAATTCGCAAAAATAATCCGCAAAGCCAGGTGGTGTTCGTAAATTGTGAGCGTTTTGTTTCCGATATGGTTAAAGCGCTTCAACACAGTAAAATCAACGAATTTAAAAATTTTTACCGCAACGTAGATGCACTGTTGATTGATGACATCCAGTTTCTGGCAGATAAAAGCCGCTCCCAGGAAGAGTTTTTTCATACCTTTAATTCGTTGTATGAAGCCAAGGCGCAAATGATTATCACCTGTGACCGCTATCCCAAGGAAATTGATGGCCTGGAAGATCGCCTACGCTCTCGCCTGGGTTGGGGTCTGGCCGTTGATATCAAACCGCCCGACCTGGAAACACGGGTTGCCATCCTGCATAGCAAGGCTGAAGAAAGTCAGATCACTATACCCGACGAAGTCGCGTTTTTTATTGCCAACCGTTTCAAGTCAAATATCAGGGAACTCGAAGGGGCACTGAAACGCCTTATTGCTCACGCACATTTTGCCGGGCACCCAATCACCCAGGAGTTTACGGCTGAAGCATTGAAAGACATGCTGGCTGTCCAGGACAAGATGGTGTCCATCGATAATATTCAAAAAACCGTTGCTGATTATTACAAAATTGCCGTATCCGATTTACTGTCCAGTCGCCGCACGCGTTCGATTACACGTCCTCGTCAAATGGCCATGGCAATGGCCAAGCAATTGACTCGAAACAGTCTGCCTGAAATCGGTAATGCGTTCGGCGGTCGCGACCACACCACCGTTTTGCATGCCTGTCGTAAGATTGATGAACTGCGCGAGCAGGATCATCGGATAAAAGAAGATTTTGATAATTTATTTCATACGTTGAGCAGTTAGACAGAAAAACATGACCTTTTATTGCGAGTGATGAACATATGTGTGTACAGTCTGTGGAAAACCTATGGGTGAATTTTATGAGCTTAATTATCCAGCACTTATCCACAGATTACTGATAATATAAACACAGCTTAAAATTGAAATTTATTATTATAACTAATTGATATTTAATTAATTTTTGTATTTATTCCATAAATCACAAGTAACCTATAACAACAACAGATAATATATATAATGAATATTATTATTAATAGAGAGAAACTTCTGTCGCCTTTGCAACATGTCATAGGAGCCGTAGAACGTAAACAAACTTTACCTATTTTGGGCAATGTACTCTTACAAAGCCAGAATAAAAAGTTAAGCCTAACCGCGACAGATCTGGAAATTGAATTAATTGCTCGACTTGAAGCCGATGTGGAACAGGACTTTTCTACTACCCTGCCCGCTCGAAAGCTGCTTGATATTTGTAAAGCCTTGCCGGAAAACAGTGATATCAACTTCTCTATTGATGATCACAAGGTGACTTTGAACTGCGCACGGTCACGTTTCACTCTGTCTTCATTACCCGCCAATGATTTTCCCAGAATTGATGAAATCAGCGCGCTCAATGATTTTGAAATTCCTCAGAACAAACTTAAACTGCTCCTGGATAAAACGGCCTTCGCCATGGCCCAACAGGATGTTCGATATTATCTGAACGGTATGTTGATGGAACTGAAACCCGATCATCTTAAACTTGTTGCTACCGATGGCCATCGCCTGGCATTAAGTGAGTACCATGATAAATTGGGTATTTCTGCAGACAAACAAATCATCATACCACGTAAAGGTGTGTTGGAATTGGCTCGACTGTTAGCGAACGAAGATAATAAAGCCAAAATTCAACTCAGCCAGAATCACATACGAATTTCTACTGAAGACCTGATTTTTACTTCCAAACTTATCGACGGTAAATTTCCTGATTACAATCGTGTTATCCCGGTCGATGGTAATAAAATTTTAACCGTCAATCGGGATATGCTTAAACAGGCACTTTATCGTATATCTATACTATCCAATGAAAAATATCGTGGTATTCGCCTTAATATTTCGCCCGAAAATCTTAGCATCCAGGCTAACAATCCCGACCAAGAGGAAGCTCAGGAAGAGTTAACTGTACAGTACGATGATATTGAAATTGAAATCGGCTTCAATGTTACCTACCTGCTCGACGTGCTATCGGTTCTTGATACAGAAGATGTATTAATAAAACTTAAAGATTCAAACAGTAGCTGTATCATTACCTCGCCAGATAATGAACATTTCCGTTATGTGGTTATGCCGATGAGGTTGTAATCCTATCCATTATTTAAATTATGGCACTAAGGCAATTAAGCCTTAACGAATTCCGGAATTTAAGTTCATGTACTCTGGAATTCAATCCCAGGTATAACCTTTTATTTGGAGAAAACGGGTCGGGTAAAACCAGCCTGTTAGAAACCATTCATATCCTTTGTCAGGGCCGATCCTTCAAAACAAGGCATCTTGATGAATGCATAAAGGATGATCATGCCCAGTTTTTACTGTTCGGTCAGTTCACGCATCATAAGGTCGGTATCTCTCATACGGCTCAACACAATACGATCCGCATCGATGGTTCAACAACCAAAAAACTTTCTGATCTTGCCCGACATTCTCCTGTAAAAATTATCGACTCATCCTGTTTTAATCTGGTTACTGGAAGACCCTCTCACAAAAGAGAGTTTGTAGACTGGTGTTTGTTTCACGTGGAACATCCCTTTCAACTGTTATGGCAAAAACATTCACATGCCTTAAAACAAAGAAATATGTTACTGAGGAGTAAGAAA
>JANTFY010000033.1 GCA_024763185.1 Gammaproteobacteria bacterium
ACGATATGCACTGCTGCACCCACTTCAGCCAGCGGCTTGAGGATCGCGGCTGCCATGATGACATAGGAAAGCTGTGCGATAGTAGAATATGCGAGCATCCTCTTGAGATTGGTCTGCTGCAGTGCGACCACACTGGCTGCAATGATAGTAAACGAGGCGGCATAAAGCAGCCAGCTACTGCTGGGCTCAGCGAACAGGAAGTCGATCCCAAAAATGTAAACTATAACCTTGGTAATGGTGAATACACCGGCCTTGACCACGGCAACCGCATGAAGTAAGGCGCTGACGGGAGTGGGTGCTACCATCGCGGCAGGTAACCATCGGTGCACCGGCATCATGGCGCCTTTACCGATGCCGAATACAAACAGGCCGAGCAGTAGTCCAATGGTGGGCCCGCTGATGTGGCCCTGGAGTATACCACCCGGCACAAAATTCCCGCTGCCGGCCAGGCTGTAAGTCCAGATGATGGCGGGTAACAGCAAACCAATCGAGGTCGCCAACAGGATGCCAAGATACACCCGGGCGGATCGCACGGTTTTTTCATCACCCTTGTGCGAAACCAGCGGATAGGTGGAAAGGGTCAGTACCTCGTAGAACAGGAACAGGGTAAACAGGTTGCCGGCAAAAGCGATGCCCATGGTTGCTGATAAAGCAATGGCAAAAAAGATATAGAAGCGGGTCTGGTGCTTTTCCTTGTTGCCGCGCATATACCCAATCGAATAAATCGAATTGATTATCCACAGGCCGGAAGCAAGGCACGCGAACATCATACCCAAAGGCTCAATGTTGAACGCAACTTCCAATCTGGGAGTAACATCAAACAGCTCTAACGCCGGACGTCCGCCGGCGAGCACTTCAGGTGCGATAGCCCAGACGGTATAAGCCAGCAGTGTGGCGGTCACCAGGGTCATTGTTTCGCGCAGATTATTGTTAATGCGTCCGGCGATACCAATGAGGATCGCACCCACAGCCGGGATCAGCAGGGCCAGAAATATTGGGTGGAAATAGCCTGTTTCCGGCTCAAATGCAAGGCTCATCGCAGGTGCTCCATGAGCAGTTCAGCTGCACTGGTGGATAATTCCACCGGTAAGGCGGGTGTAAGTCCAAACCAGATATTGAGTAGCACGGCAATCCAGGTCGGTATCAATATCGCCAGCGGTGCCTCCTGAATATAGTCATCAGTTATCGTGCCTGCGCCTTGTCCGAAGTAAGCAATCTCGACCACCCGCCAGACATAGACGACCGCCATCACCGAGCCGAGCAGGATGACAGCGATCAAGGCTGGCGCCAGGTTACCCATATCCAGTGTTGCGCTGATCAGGTACCACTTGCTGATAAAACCGGCGGTGCCGGGTACACCGATCAGGCTTAACCCGCCGACAACAAACGCCGCCATGGTCCAGGGCATGCGCCTGGCAACACCGCCAATATTTTTAATATCGAGCCGTGAGACTGACAGGGCAAGACAGCTGAGAGCCAGAAACGCGGTGCCCTTGGCAAGGGCGTGGTTGAACATATGAAGCATGGAGGCTGTCAGGCCAGCCGCGCTAACCAGGCTGGCACCGAGCATGATGTAACCGATTTGTGCGACCGAAGACCAGGCCAGCAAGCGTTTCAGGTTGCTTTCGAAGATCGCTACGGTTGACGCAACCAGAATGCCCAGCACCGCCAGTGGCATCAGGAAATAGGAAAATTGCCAGTCATGTGCTGTCAGATTGCCCTGGAACACAAAAAAATCAAAACGAATCAACACGTAAATCGATATCTTGGTGGCGCAGGCGGCCAGGAACACGGTCACCACGTTGGGGGCGAAGGTATAGGCATTCGGCAGCCACACATGTAACGGAAAGATGGCGGCTTTCAACGCCAGGCCCACGGTGATAAATCCGGCCGCGACCAGTATCGGTTTGACATCACCCACGTCAGCCAGGCGCAGCTCCATGTCGGCCAGGTTCAGGGTGCCGGTCATCATGTACACCAGGCCCACCCCGATCAGGTAGAAGGTTGCACCTATGGTGCCCATCACCAGGTACTTAAAAACGGCAGGTAGGGCGCGCCGGTCGGGGCCGCCGGCAATCAATATGTACGCTGAAAGCGATGAAATCTCCATGAAGACGAAGATATTGAAGGCATCGGCCGTTACCAGGATGCCTGACAAGCCGGCGAGCGCCAGTAACCAGGCGGCATAAAAATAGGACTGGCGTTCGTGTCCGACTTCATGGGATAACGAGGTGGGCGCAGCCAGTAAAGCAAAGCTGGATGCGCCCGTCACCACCAGTAATAGCAAGGCGCTCATCGCATCCACACCCAGTGCAATACCGTAGGGGGGCGCCCACAGGCCCATTTCGTAAACGATGTTGCCCTGGTCGCGCACCTCGCCGACCAGCACGATGGCAATCGCCAGTGCGCAAAGGCTGGCAGCGGTCGCCAGTGCCCATGACAGGCGTCGATCAGGCATGAGCACGGCCAGTGGTGCCGTCATCAACGGCACGACCACCTGCAGTGCCGGCAGGTGCGGCGTCCAGCTACTCACTAGCGACGTTCTCCTGACAGTCCATCTGCTGAATCTCGTCTTCCTCGATGGTGCTGTATTCCTCCTTGGTGCGCACGACAATGGCGAGCCCCAATGCCGTTGTTGAAATACCGACCACAATGGCGGTAAGAATTAACACCTGCGGCAGCGGATTGGAAAAAATTTGTTCAGCGCTGGCACTGGTGAAAATCGGTGCGGTACCACCCTCGACCTTGCCCATGGTGATATATAAAAGGAATACCGCGGCCTGGAACAGGGACAGGCCGATCAGTTTTTTAACCAGGTTGCGCTTGGCAATTACGGCATAAAAGCCACTCATTAACAACACGACGGCAATCCAGTAGTTATACAGGCCCAGAAATTCCATCAGAAGTGTTTCCGTGAAGCGAATGCGAAGAAAATACTCAGCAATACACCGGTCACGGTGATGCCAACGCCAAGCTCAATGAGCAGGATGCCAAGATGTTGACCGGCAACCGGGTCGGATGACAGCACCGAATAGTCGAGAAAATTGCCGCCCATCAGCATGCTGGCAATTCCCACTCCACCATAAAGCAGTGCGCCTCCTGCCACCATGCCATTCAGCAACCATTTGGGAATGATGTTCAGCGCCCGGTCGGTCCCTTCAATCAGGGCATACAGAATAATGCCGGCGGCTACCAGTGCGCCGGCCTGGAAGCCGCCGCCGGGCCCAAAGTCACCATGAAATTGCACGTAGAATCCAAACAACAGAATAAACGGAATGACGGTTCGTCCGACCAGTCGTTGTATCAGGTAGTGGCGCAGCCCTTCGTGTGGCTTATGAGCTTGCTTGTGCGGGTAATGGCCGAGTAGAAACAGCACGCCGATCCCCGCGGTAAATACCACGAAAACCTCACCCAGGGTATCGTAACCGCGGAAGCTTGCCAGTACCGCAGTGACGATGTTGGGTACGTCTATCGCGGTCGGTGTGTTCTCGATATACCACGGTGCCACGTGCTGGTGGACCGGCGCATCGATATCGCCCAGGCGGGGACTGTCCAGCGTGGCGTGCAGCAGGGCGAGGGTGGTGACAAGCACCACGGCAAGCGCGAGCAGGCGGCCCCTGTGACCGGGTTTTTCCTGTTCGGCAGTGAGTGACAGGGCGCTTAACAACAGGACGGTTGATATACCCGCTCCGACGGCCGCCTCGGTGAGTGCTACATCAGCCGCGTCCAGCAGGAAAAAATTTGCCGCCAACAACAAACTGAAGATGCCCATCAGGGTGGTGGCTACAAACAGGTTCCTGGTGCGCACTACGGCGATCGCAGTGATTAGCATCAGTGTGAGCAGAAAGATGCCGAAGATCGCGTTCATGATAGATCCGGCGCTGACATTTCCTGTGCATTATCAGGACGGTGCCCGGACAATATGGCAGCGCTGGCCAGCGCATTGGAAGCCGTCGGTCCGGTCAGCAGCAGGAATAGCAGAATTGCGGCAAGCTTGAGGCTGGCCAGGGTTATTCCTGCCTGTAACATCAAGCCGCCGATAATCAGGATGGGACCGATGCTGTCCGTCACACTGGCGGCATGCATGCGGGTATAGAGGTCGGGCATGCGCAACGCGCCAATGCCGCCGATCAGGACGAAAAACCCACCAATGGTCAATAACAACCAGCTCGCAATATTAAGCATCATTTCCATGGTTATTCGGCTCCTTCAGCATTGTGGTCGGGATTATTTTCAGGATCCAGTTCGGGGCGCTTACGGAAAAATTCGAGCACCGCCAGTACGCCAATGAAGTTGATTAAAGCGTAGGCCAGGGCCAGGTCAAGAAAATCAGGACGGCCAAAAGCGAAGGTAATGACCGACAGTAGCAATACGGTCTTGGTGCCCATCATGTTGACAGCAAGCACCCGGTCATACACGGATGGACCCAGCAGGGCGCGGATCAAAGCGAGTCCCATGGTTAAAACAAGCGCTAAAGCGACAGCGATATACATGTTATTTCCTTCTTAAAGCGGTGACGCGACGATTCATTTCCCCGGACAACAGATCGCGCATGCCGTCTTCGGTAAGCGAATGTACGGTAATGACGCCATCATCCAGGTCCATGGACAGGGTGCCGGGTGTCAGGGTGATGGAGTTGGCAAACAGCACCTGGTCATAGGGGTGATCGGAACCGGCACGAATGCGTGCAATGCGGGGACTGATCGGCAGGCGCGGGCTCAACACGATTCTGGTTACAGCCAGACTGGATGCGATGACCTCGCGTAATAACCAGATCCAGTATCCGAGCAAGCCCATGCCAACGGGCATGCTAAACAGGTAGTCATCAAAGAAGCGCATACGCAATGCCAGCCATATACAAAGGGCGCAAGATACCAGGCCAAGAAATAACAGCATCGACGTAAAGTAGCCGGACCACATTATCCAGGTGAGCGACAGCAGCACAAACAGGGTCAGTATGCTGGCCAATCTGGATATTTGCGGAGAATGCAGATCAGGTTTTCTCATGATCGACCTCGTTTGCGTTTATAAAGATAATAGTGCGTTAGAATAGACTGGCAAGGATGAAGGTGTAAATGAAAGAGTGTGACGCAGCAAGGAGGCGACCGAACCCAATACAATGCCAGTGGTTGTGATGATGTTTTTCATAAATTTGTTGATGATGAGCATGGGCGCAATGGCCATTGTTGTTTTTCTCTGCCCTGGCTTGTTACCGGCCAAAAACTCGCACAAATTCTGTCGCGACATTTTAATGCAGTCAATCCAGCGGCTCAATGACCCGATCGCAAAATGATTGCGGATTCAATCGAAAGCAACGATGTCGTGTTTAACGGTCATGCAAATCGCCATGTTGTTTGGGTGGAGTCGTTATTCTCTGTGGCCTGATACGGTCTTTAAAACATCAGCGATGTGCTGCCGTAAACCTTGTAAAAATCCGTATCCGGATCAAACGCATAATCTATAACCAGATCGGTTTTTACGAAGGATGTCAGCTTCCAGCGTAAACCCAGGCCATAGGTGTCTTTCCAGTTGTGACTGTTGAAGGTTGTATGGTCTTCAAAGATGTTGCCGATGTGGGTGAATATCGCGGTACGAAAACTCGGCCAGCGGCTGTAGCCATGAACATACTCAAGATTGGCCAGCCAGAGTGCGTTGCCCAGGTAACTGTCCTCTTCGATACCGCGCACGGTACTGGATCCGCCGATCGAGTAGTTCAGTTCGTTAAAGATCTTGTTGCTGGATAATTTAACAACCAGCCGTGCATTGAGATTGTCCAGGTTGTTGACGGGTACATAGCGCCGTGCTTCCGCTTTGAACTGGGTGGCAGAAAAGTCGCTGCCGAGTAACGACAGCCCACGCGTCAGTTGCAGGCTGAAATATCGACCGAAACGGCGGTATTTCTGGTAGTGCACGTCATCGAACTCGAGGGTAATGCCCAGGCGGTTATAACTGCCTGGCAATGTGGAAATCTGCGAGGTGTTGCCTTCCAGTTTGAGGTCTTCAAAGATAATATCAGCAAGAGCAGTGACGGGTTTATCAAAAGGGTTGGATTTCCATTCCCGTCCAACCTGTAATTCGTATTTCCTTTTTATTTCCTTCACCGACGGAGTGCTGTCATTGACAAGGGTTTCAGACGTGCTGGCGCCAATCCTGGCCAGGTAGGTATCCGCGAACAGTGGAATCCGATAGGAAAAACCCAGCTTGTCTTCGGTCTCACCGCTGGCTTCCTCTTTTTGGGTATACAGCAAAGACAGCGACTGGTCTGCACCAAATAGGTTGCTGCCGCGATAGCGAATGCCAATACTGACATCACCATCGCCGTTACGATAGATGCGTGGGTAGATCAGGTGGAATAGTTTTTCTTCGATTTTTATGGTTAGGGAGATTGATTCCGAGCACAGGTCGTCATGTTTAAAAGTGACCTCTTTGAATAAATCCTTATCCAGGATTTTTTGCCGTGCCTGTTTTAAGAATTTTGTGGTAACAGTTTGTCCAGTCTTCAAGCCGGACCAGCGGATCAGTGCCTCTTCACGGGTGGTTTCTGCGCCTTGTACGGTTATCGAGTCCAGACGGGTCTGGCAGTCCTGGTTAGACCCGGCATACAGTGCCGGGTGTTGCAGGGCAATCATCAAAAAACAGCAGATAAAAAGGAGGTGGCGCATGCTTACGGGTAATAGGGAATTTAAAAACTGTCCATAGGAAGGGTGTTAGGGTGATAATGGACGGAGTTTTTTATCGAACATAGATCCGCTTGAGACTGCCGTGGCAGGGGCGTCTGGCCGTTGCCGAACCTTCCTTAGGTTTTTAATATATAGATAATATGCGATCATTTTTATTTGTTTTATCGATTTTACCTGATCATAAAGTTGCGTATTCTACTGCAACCAACGCAGAAGTACGTCTTAATAGTCCTGACCGGAAATTTGTATGGAATATCTGATAGTAATGGTGCCTGCCTTACCGCTGGTAACGGCGATCATCAGCTATCTGTTTGCATCAGCCCTTGATCGCCAGGTTGCTCATGTGAGCGTCGCTGCGGTTACGCTATCCTTGCTGGCCTCACTGGGTCTGCTCTGGCTGTCTTTATCCGATGCGCCGAACAATGCCATCAGTTTTGGAGAAAACTGGGGCATCCTGATATTCGATCCCTTGAGTTCATTGATGAGTGTCGTAATTTCGGGCATCAGTCTTATCGTGCATGTGTATTCGATAAGATATATGGCTGACGAGGACGGTTACGGCCGTTACTATGTGTTACTTGGCTTGATGACCTCGTCGTTATTGCTGATGGTGGCCGCTGGTGATTTGCTAATCTTGTTGACGGCCTGGCATCTAATCGGCGTGCTGTTATACCTGCTATTGGTGCAGAACACAGCGGATAAACCGACCCAGCGTTACGCGATGTGGACGATGATTACCTATCGCCTGGGCGATTTACCGTTGGTATTGGCGGCAGCAGTGCTGTTTGATGCCTATGGGACCTGGTCACTGATGGAATTGTTCGACCGCATTGAAGCCTCTCCGGATGTGCCGACATTTGGCGGTTTTGCCGCGGTGGAACTGGCCGGCGTACTGATTGCCTATTCCGCGTTTGCCCGTTCCGCTCAATTCCTGTTGCACAACTGGTTGCCCTATACCATGTCTGGGCCCACGCCGGTTTCCGCGCTCATGCACGCCGGTATCGTCAATGCCGGTGGCTTCCTGGTTAACCGCTTTGCGCCTTTGTTCATGCACACTCACGATGTATTGCACCTGTTGTTCATTGTTGGCCTGTTTACCGCGGTTATCGGCTCTATCCTGATGTTGTCACAAAACGATATCAAGAAAGCGCTGGGATATTCGACCATGGGCCAGATGGGGTTCATGATTATGGAGTGCGGTGTTGGCGCGTTCTCGCTGGCCATGTTTCACATGATTGCGCATGGCCTGTTCAAGGGCACGATGTTCCTCGGTGCGGGTGGAGTGATCGGCAAGGCGCGTGAATCTGATGGAGTGCCCAAGCACGAGTTGTATACCTTTGTCGTCGAGCGCCAGGTGACATATCGACGACAACCCTGGTTGATGATGGCGGCCATTACCCTGGTTATTCCACTGTTGATCCTAGTGGCAGCGCACTGGTTGGTGGCGCAGGATTATTTTCAAAAACAGGGCGCTATCGTTCTGCTGTTCTTTGGCTGGGTGACGGGTGCCCAGTTAATCTTTGCATCCTATAAAATGCAGACCACCAATCCCTGGCGCTTGTTTACGCTGATCGTCGCATCATTTGCCATCGTGGTACTGGGCTACGCCATGATCAGCCATGCATTTGACCTGTTTCTGTATCCGGATCCGCAATCACGTGATCTGTTGTATGAGGCAGCGGGAATTGATCTGGTCTGGTTTGACCTGTTCGTGGCGCTGGTCACAGCAATTATCGTGCTGGGTTGGCTGCTGACTTACTATGCGGGCAGATCGAGAATTGGTATTCATATCAAAAAGGCGGTATGGATGAATTTTTATGCATTAATTTCGCGAGAATTTTATGTCATGGATTTCTACTCCGGTTTTGCGCGGCGCATGTTTACGTTGGCGCGCCGTTTGAACACCTGGCTGAGATGGATGTAATGGATTTGACCTGGTGGATTGCCGCGCTGTTTTTACCGCTGTTCCCTTTCAGTGCGGTTTTCGTGGTTTTGGTTCGCAAGATGTCCAATACCTGGTTAAAAGGCCTGGTCTTCCTGTTATGGCCGCAGCCGGGTGTGTGGCTGGTGATAAATAACGCCGGCATTATTCCGCAATGGTTGCTGTACTGGGCTATCGGGACGGCCATATTGTACGCCTTTAGAGCGCTGGTGCTGCGCGAGCTTTTCCAGTGGTTGAGTTTTATTGCAGCATCGGCCTGGTCGATACTGTGGATTGTGTATTCCGGAAACAATGCACCAGACCTGATGCTGTTTGCCCTGGGGTTCAGCCTGCCCATGGCACTGATGGTGTTGATCGGTGGAGACCTTGAAAAGCGTTTCTCTACGGTTTATGCAGGTCTTTACGGTGGTATCTCCGAATCCCATCCACGACTGTCGGCGATGTTTGTTTTTACGCTGCTGGCGGTAATTGCCACGCCGCTGTTCCCCGGATTTTTCACCATGATGTCTTCGATCATGGCGCAGATGCTGGTGACACCGGTCATTGCCTTGGGTCTTTTACTGGTGTGGCTGTTCTGGTCCTGGTCAGGCATTTTGATGTTGCAGGGCCTGGTGATGGGGCCATTTGATGAAGCCACCAGTCGCAAACCGGATTTGGGTGCCCTGAGAACCGCCTGGTACTCGCTGTCGCTGGTTGCCGTGGGTGTTTTTGGATTGTCTTTTGCGGTGGTGTTCTGATGGCGCTTTCACTGGGTGGCAAACTGGGCATAAGAAGCCGGGTGTACGTGGCGGGCAAACCCATTCCGTTCTTTTGGCCGATGCGTTCCTTTATTCATCATAACCCATTGCATGGCCTGGAAAATATGCCATTCGATGAAGCGTTGATCAAAGCCCGAAAACTGTTTCACGCGAACACCTACCTGTCACGCAGCCAATACCGGGCCTATCTGGAAGATGGCAAGGTGTGCCGGGACGCCCTACTGTTGTTGAGCGGACAAGCCGCGCAGGAACTCAAACAGGACCTGGATATCAATTTGGCCGGCCTGTTTGCCAATCTGTTGACCGAGTCAGTCGAGCCGGTGACCACGGACAAGGTGTCATTCAGTACCCAGGCGGTGTGGCAGGCTTTACATCGTCAGCCAACCGATCCCACTGCGATCATTAATGATGGGGATTTGCAGGAATATCTGAATCACAAGTTGTCACCAGACCGTCCATTATATGAAAAGATTGACGCGCTGTTTGATCTGGGCATTGGCGAAGAGCTCGATGAACTGGTGATCAAGAGTTGCCTGGATTTTTTCGATGAAGGTCAATCGGTGTGGAAAATGCCGGAACGTAAAAAGGGTTTTTTCCAGGCATGGTATGCGCTTGCCAGCCGAAATCGCTGGTTATCCAGGCGCGCACGTTTTATTCAGCAGGTGGTCCAAGACCCGGGTTCGCCAGAGGATGTCATTGATACCGTGATGCGGCGCATGCAGGTGCCCGAGGACGCCTGGCAGAGTTACTTTACTTATGAGCTTTCCCGTCTACACGGTTGGGTGGGTTTCATTCGCTGGCGTGAAAACGCGAAGAATTATCACTGGAGCAATCGATACCCGGCTGACCTGGTGGAATATCTGGCCATACGGCTTACCTTGTCGTTGGCCCTGATCGAAGACCGCGCGCAAAAAACCGGTTTATTGAATATGCCGGCTATAAACAAAGCGATTGAAAACAGAACGGCCGAGTTGTTTCTGCGCCACGAGCTTTATTCGGGGTCGGTCTTTCCACCCTTGGCGCAACAGGTTGAGGCGCATATCGCGATTGATCAGCAAAGCGCCATCGAGGTTTTCTGCAAACAATACCTGCTTAAAAAAGCCCAGCATGAATCCAGTCAGTGTGCCGATCGATTGACCCGGCTGATGCATGATTGTGGTGATGGCGAGGCTTTAAGCGGACTTTCGGTTGAGCAACTGGATCACCTTTTACATGCCCTGCGCGAGTTCGAAAGGCGAGAAGGCCAGCTCTGGCTGGAAGCGATGGAGTGCCAGTCCACGAATGATTTGCTTGAGAAAATCAGCTTTGCTGCAGTGCCCGAGCGCAAAAAACGTCCGTTTGCACAGGCCTTGTTTTGCATCGATACGCGCTCTGAACGTATCCGCCGGCATCTGGAATCGGTGGGCGATTACCAGACTTTCGGAATAGCGGGGTTCTTTGGTGTGCCGTTCAGTTTCATGGAACTGGGTAAAGGCAGTGAGACGCATTTGTGCCCCATTTTATTGACCCCGAAAAACCTGGTGCTGGAAATAACCCGTGACGAAACCATTATGGATGAGGCCGCATTGAGTGCACTGGAAAAAGTCATCCATGAGCTCAAGGAGTCGATATTTTCACCTTTTGTCACGGTTGAGGCCATTGGCCTCTTGTTCGGTTTTGACATGTTTGGCAAGACACTGGCGCCGCGCACTTACAATGGCCTGCGTAAACATTTACACAGCGACAAGCCGATCACCTACCTGTTGCAAGACAAGCTAAGTCGCGAGCAGGCGGACTCGGTGGTGCGTGCAGTGCAGCGAGCCTTGATTGAAAGTGCCATCGAGGTGGAGCTGGGGTTGTCCAAGGAAAAGATTACCGATGACATGGTGCGCGAGATACGCGAATGCGCACTGGAACTCGAGCAGGTGGCGCCGATGCTGGAAAAAGAATTGTCCATGGATGAGGCCACCCTGGAGGCATTTATTGACCGCTTGCAGGACGATTACAACATTAACCCGGCCTTTGCCCGTTTACAGCTGGAACGCCTGGCGCGCATCGGTTTTAACCTGGATGAACAGGTTAATTTTGTGGTCACCGCGTTAAAGTCGATCGGTATGACCGGCCCGTTTTCACGTTTTGTGCTGTTGATGGGGCATGGCAGTCGCTCGGAAAACAATCCTTACGAGTCGGCGCTGGATTGTGGTGCCTGTGGCGGTAATCATGGTTTGTTCAATGCGCGCGTGCTGGCCTACATGGCGAACAAACCCAGGGTGCGCGACAGGCTACAACGGGAGGGTCTTGATATTGCTGATGATGTCTGGTTTATCCCGGCCATGCACAATACCACAACCGATGATATGCATTTGTATGACCTGGAGTTACTGCCTTCGTCACACCTGATTTATCTAGATCGTTTACGCAACGGCCTGATAGCGGCTTCACGCCTGTGCGCGCAGGAACGCCTGTTGACACTGGATGATCAGTCGCCGCAGCGCGAGCCTGCCAAGGCCTTTATCGATGTACAGCGAAATGCCATGGACTGGTCGCAGGTTCGACCTGAATGGGGGTTGTCGCGAAATGCCTATTTCATTATTGGTCGGCGTGATCTGACCCTGGGCAAGGATCTGGCCGGGCGCTCTTTTCTGCATTCTTATGATTATCGTATCGATCCCAAGTGTCGCCTGCTGGAAAACATATTTGGCGGTCCACTGGTAGTTGGGCAATGGATTAACATGGAGCATTATTTTTCCACGGTGGATAATCAGCGTTTGGGTAGCGGCAGCAAGGTTTATCATAATGTAGCAGGTCGATTCGGGGTGATGACCGGCAACCTCAGTGATCTGCGCACCGGATTGCCGGCTCAGACGGTTCTTTTGCGGGGTGAACCTTACCATGAACCCGTGCGACTGATTACCGTGATTGAAGCGCCGTTTGAGAGTACCCTGAAAGCGCTGGAAGCAGTGGCAGCTGTCAGTAGGCTGGTACGCAATCAGTGGATTCGACTGATTATTATTGACCCGCAAACCCGTTTGATCCACCGCTACGAAAAAAATGAATGGATCCGGCAGCCGGTGTCTGAAGCTCAACCCGTTATTTCTTCCGAGGAGGGAAATGTATAATGCCCGATTTTAATTTTACTGCGCTGAAGAAGCTGGAAATTATCCTGGATGGCGAACACCAGGAATTTGCCACTGATATACTGGATCGAGCCGGTGTTAAAGGGTATACCATTATTACAAATGTCTCGGGCAAGGGTAGTCATGGATTCCATGAAGGGCACCTGATGTTCAACGAAGATGATGTGCTGATCATGATTATTGCAGCCGTACCGGAAAAACTGGTCAACCCGATTCTTGAAGGATTCGAGCCATTTTACAATGAGCATTCGGGTGTGGTTTTTATCTCGGATATACAGGTTACCCGTGCGATCAAGTTCGGTGGTTGAACGTGAACCGGGTTTTTTACTTGTTTAAATTAACTGACTGAGGAAATCCAATGCCTGTCACAAATACCTATGCTGGAGTTCACAACGAACCCAATGGCGCCATGAGTCGTACTGGCAATATCATCCGCGATGCCTGGGTGTTTGAATTGATACCGGAAACGCAAACCTGCGAAGGCTGGACCATGGGCCAGGTCGAGGGGCTCTATGATCAGGTGACTGAAGCCTGGATGCCGTATGGCCACCTGGTGTCCAATCTGCCTGCGGAATTGCGCGAGCGGCATAACCGTATCTACACCAAGGCGATCAAGGCAGCGAAAGAGCAGGGCTGGGATCCTGAGGCATCCACCAGGGATGAAATATAACCTGGCCGGTGGCTGTTTTCGATTTAACATAGATATTATCTATATGTTTTCTCTGAAATATCAATTTGTGCGATTGACCTTCCTTCACTAGTATCCGCACTCACCTTAATAGGAACATGAATTGCTAGATCGCGCCAGGCCTGAAATCTATGGCTTGAGCCGTGGCCAAACCTGATGATTGAACTGAGAACCTACGTCTTTATAGATTCCTTACAGCCGCAGCTTGCAGAGTTGATGGCATCGGTTTCTCAGGGGTTTCCACCGGTGCCGGGTGATTCCTGCCTGTGGGTGGAAGTGGCGCCGGGTATGGCGGTACACCGGGTGACCGATATTGCGTTGAAGGCGACTCATGTCAAGCTGACCCAGCAGGTGGTCGAGCGTGCTTTCGGTTCGATGGTTATCCATTCGCGCTCGCAGGCCGATGTGCGTGAGGCGGGCCATATACTGCTTGACAGCATGGGCAGTCAATTTGATGAGCGCGACAAGTGCAAGATCGAGTGGTCAGAAATTATTCGCGGTATGACCTCGGATCATACGGTTTTGATCAATAGGCAGCATCGTGGCGGCTCCATGATGATTCCGGGTGAAAGCATGTTCATCCTGGAAACACAACCGGCCGGTTATATCACCTATGCAGCCAACCAGGCGGAAAAAGCGGCCACGATCAAACTGGTTGATTGTCGTGCCGTGGGTGCATTTGGGCGCCTGGTGCTGGCCGGCAGGGAAGCGGATATCGAAGAAGCGGCAGCCGCAGCGATTGCGGCCGTAAAAAATCCGCCGGGAACTTGATCTGGATCGTTTATGCATCGACAAGACCTGTTAAATTACCTGCGCAATTATCGTAGCGCCTTTATGGATGAAGTGGCTTATGTGCAACGTTCCATCGAATACATCGAAAACAATCCGGACTGTTTTAATCGTGAACATGGACCCATCCACGTGACGGGTTCTGCCTGGGTGGTTAACCCGGCGCGGGATCTGGTGTTGATGGTGCATCATGGCAAGTTACATGAATGGTATCAACCGGGCGGTCATGCAGATGGCGACCCCGATGTGTTGCGCGTGGCGATGAAGGAAGCGCAGGAAGAAAGCGGCGTCAGTGACGAGCATATACATCTGCTGATGCCGGAAATGTTCGATGTGGATATGCACATGATTCCGCCTTCTGCAGAAGCCCCGGCGCATGGACACATAGACCTACGATTTCTTCTGGAAATTGATGATGTGCATGATGTGCCGGGTAGTGATGAGTCGCACGAGGTGAAATGGGTGCCTCTCAACCGGGTGCTGTCCTATAACGGCAATCGATCCACTTATCGTATGGTTGATAAGACGCGGCGTCTCAGAAAGTGGTGAATGTATAGTTTTATTTGGGTTCTGCCTGCCAGAGAGGCGGCAGTTATTTTTTAATGATCAAGCGACCAATGTCTGTATAGAAGAGATATTTGCAAGCATAGATAATAATCTATGAATCATGAATATATTATTGATTGGTTTGTGGGTAGTAACTCTTCTATGCTTCGGCAACGCTTGAAAAAGCAACAATTCTTTGGAATGTGAAAACAGGAGACTCTAAATGTCAAAACAAGGTTATGATGCGGGTGTAAAAGAATATCGCGATATGTATTGGACGCCTGACTACGTCCCTCTCGATACCGATTTACTGGCGTGTTTTAAATGCACAGGTCAGTCCGGTGTACCTAAAGAAGAAGTCGCTGCAGCAGTAGCGGCAGAATCTTCAACCGGTACCTGGTCAACTGTATGGTCAGAACTGCTGACTGATATGGAATACTACAAAGGTCGTTGTTACCGCATCGAAGATGTGCCTGGTGA
>JANTFY010000034.1 GCA_024763185.1 Gammaproteobacteria bacterium
GGATTAATGGATTAAACAATGCCTTTAACAGCTTGCCTGACTTCAACTGGATCAACCCGCAGGTACCCATGAAACTGGAAGATGAAATGCCATCACAATCCCAGGCTCAAGACCCCCAATCAGGCGAACAGATTATTACCCCGATCAACGTCAACAAGTAAAAAACGTGCCTGGCATTTCTTTTTTATGCTTGGACATATGCGCCATTAACCAAGTATCGTATCCTATTAAAATTTAGAACCGGATAAATATCATACTGATGCTTAGCCACACACCCACGGTAAAATAACTGCTGATCCAGACAACTTCTTTTTTCCACACCTTCCATTTACTGGTGGTTATCCGGCGATTCATGGCATCCTGTACTCCTGCACCGACAGCCATATACTTTGTACCTTTTTTCAAAGCTTTTCGAGTCCGTGAAAAATACATCGGCACATCAATGAAAAGCATAATATACAGAGCCGCGACACAGGTTGAAATACCAATCAGCATCAGTAGTCGTTGCCAGCCATCCACCACAAAAATAGCATAGGTAAAGCAGGTGGCTGATAGGAATATCATGACAATCCACAGCAATTCCTCCACCGCGTGCCAGAAATGATTCAAGGTTAAGGTCGCATACCAACAGGCAAGTTGCGCCATTATAATAATGGGTACAATACTGAATGCGACCCGGCTGATCAGCACGGAATCGAGCGCAACACCCAGATCATGAATCAACAGGGCACATTGCATACTGAAACAGATTTCAGCAATGGTCGCCAGACTTCTTCCTAGCACAATCGAAGATAAGGGAGAATCTATCAGGCAATAACGTTCCAGATCGATTCTTGGGAAAAATGAACGGTAAGCACATACAAAAACATAGACCCCGGAAAGAATGATTTGCGCAGAGACATCTTGACGGGTATTCCAGTTTATAACTGTCGCCCAGAACCAGATGACAATATTAATCACCGCCATGGTGCTTAAAAATTTCCACCACCGATAGGTTTTTTTACTCAAAATCACACACCACAAAAAAGCACTGCCCAGGACATAAAAAAATTAAAGCCTTGTTAACTACCAACCCATGTTAAATCAACTGACTAGCTTTAATGAAAGCAGAAACTCACCAACATCTTTTGCCTATTAGAGAAAAGAGCAAGCAAACACCCTGGATCAATAATTCACGGGTATACTTTGCCACTGACTTATCGCCTGTTTGGCCTGATTGAAACCCAATCGGTATCCCTTCAGTAATTGCCGGGGATTGCGACTGAATCGAGACATGGAAAAATTTACTGGCGGACAGATATCCACAATACTGACACCTTTTGGGGGATGATCGATAAGCTGCTTAACCGATTCATGCTGCTCAATTCTATTTTGCATGCAGGCATGCAGCAGCGGAAAACGTCTCATTTTGTAACGAATGTAACGATGCCAGGGGGTATCCTTTTTTATATAATCCCTTTGCCTGGAGCGAACAACCATTATCTTTTTTGCTCCAAGCTCGATGGCTTTTTGCACCGGTATGCCGTCAGCTATACCACCATCCGCCATCAGATGACCATCTATCTGTGGAAACCGGCGCACTAACAAGGGCAGTGACATGGATGCCTTAACCGCTTCAAGCTGCCAGCTACGGTTCATGTCATGGTAAACAGCACGCCCACGTGCAACATCCGTCAATGTGATCAATAAAGGTTTGTTAATCTGCAAGTCACTTTTAAGACAGAATCGTGAATCTTTTTTTAAAAGTTCAAAAAGCCAATCCAGATCTATTAAATCCCCGCTTAACATAAAGCGACGAAAATTAAGGAAACCCGGACTGTTAAGGACATGCTGATACAGATCAAGACTGTAGCCCGGTTGCCTGCCGGCAAAATACAGTAAGTTACCGGCCCCGGCTGATACCCCTATATAGAAATCAAAGGGGTCAAAGTTATGACGCAAAAAACCATCCAGCAGACCGGATGAAAAGATGCTGCGCATGGCACCACCTTCTACGATCAATGCCGTTTTTATTTTCAAGGACTCGTGATTTTATTCAGCAATTGGTAGGCACCGCTCTTTCCCGACCTTGCATCAGACCTCAGGATTTATTGTTTATCAAGGTCGGTTCGTACCACTCACTCATATCATCGTACATTTCACCTTGCATCATGTACAGTGGCGCCTTGTGATAGATATAAAAGTCGTGAAAAGGATCGGTAAGAATCTTGGTGAACCAGACCAGTCCGGATTGCACGCCCATGATAAAAAACAGGTGCACTGTTCTGAAAACCAGTGCACCGGAACCAATTATGATCCACAACACGGCCGTGTTATGAATAAAGCCATTATCAATATTCAGCAGGCCAAATAAGGTGGGCTCAAAATACAACCCGATAGGTGAGGCGACCCAGATGGATAATAAAATCACCTTGCGACGCAGGTTATAACCTACCTTGATACTTTCCTTGTATTCCTGTGTAGCCTGGTTGACTTCATCGTAGTTCAGTGGCTCAAAAAAGAAATGCCCGGCCTGGCGTAACACCATGGCCAGCAACCAGCCGATCATCACGGCTACGACCGGATCAATAAAGATCAACACATAGCTGGTAAGAAAACAGATAGCACTCAAAAAATGCAAGGTCTGGTTGATGCGATTGTGGTGGTAATAACGATGATCGTCCCAGCGCTGCTGCCTCAATTCTTCGATAAAGCCCATACTCATTGCTCTCGGTAGTTTTACTAGTAAAAGTATGGGTAAGCTTTATGACATTACTATTTCATTTTCTGTAGTAATGCCTGGCCCATTCTGATAGCCGCGCCTTCCTGAATGCCTTGACATAATTGATAGCCGGAAGTGGCAAATACGATGATGGTGGAACCATGCTGAAAATACCCCATTTCCTCTCCCTTACGATAGCGGGCATCACAACTTAAGCGGTTAGGGCCGTTGTACTGAAGATCCAGTGTTGGCTGCAGGCAATGGAATTTCATGCTGGCAACCAGAATGGCCGCAACAGGAACCAGCGCAAGTGACTCATTCGGCTGACCGGTTTCCAATTCCACGACCGCCCTCTCATTTTTACAGTACAGTTGCTCGATGCGTTTTAACGTAATGGGATTCACATTCCAGGTATCACCGGAAATATACGTCACCTGGGAAACCTGGCAATCGGTAGGGGCATGAAAACGGTGATACATGCTCGACTTCAGTCTCAGGGTAACATACCTTCCGCCGGAAAATTTTCTGGCCAGTTCGACATCCGGAATCAGATCATGAATGTCATAGGGAAACCCTTTGGCTTGGTAGACGGTGTTGTTTTCCACCTGTCCACAACACCCCACGATGGCATCACAGGGGCTGACCACAATATCCTCCCCGTCATCGACTGTTCGTGCGCCCGATTTCAGTTCTCGGATAAAACATTCATGCAAACTGTTAAAACTTTGCTTGCTGGCTTCGGACAGGTCAAGCTCAGGTGCAAACAGTCTCCACAGGCCGATTGAAAATTTTGCCAGCATAGGACTCTGCAACCGGCTGTACCAACCCATGAAACGGGTCAGCAGGCGTCGAGGAATTCTATTGGTCAGCAGGAAGTTGAGTTGCTCCTGCTGTGTCAGGTTACGTATCAGTTCCGGCATAACACAGCATCAGGCAACCGAACGGGTGATTTCAGGCGACTCGTCTTCATTCAGGCCGAGGTCCTGCATAAACCGGGTCATAATCGGCTCAGCCTGGTATTCCCGGCTTCTTAGCCTGGCGTTTCGGCTCATGCTATGCCGTAAAGTCGGCGTGGATAAAAATCGAATAATCTGCTCGACCATTGTGTCCACGTTTTCCACCAGTATGCCATTTTTATTATGCTGAATGATATTCTTCGGTCCCTTACAGTTATAGGAAATGACCGGCATGCCGTAAGTGAAAGATTCTAGAATCACGTTTCCAAAGGTATCAAAGCGGGTGGGAAATACCATCAGATCCAGACCGGCATACAACTGGGCAATACGTTTTTTATCCACCCAGCCGGTGTACCTGGCCTCGGGTAACAGGTTTTTCAACTCGTCAAGCGCCGGACCGGACCCTGCCACCACGATACGTACCTCGGGAATGGCCTGCTTGACCTTGTTATAAATTTCCGGCAACTCGTAAATACCTTTTTCCTTGCTGATACGACTGGCAAACAGCAGTACCGGCGTATCGTCATTGGCATCATCGAACAGTTCCTGTTTTACCACCGGCTTTATATTCTGCAAACCTGGTTCGGCATGATGCGCCGTGAGTAACACACGCTCTTCTTCCAGTTGCATCTGGTGTCCTGTCAGCCAGTCCCGATGGTCATCATTTAACACAAAAACGCCGGCATATTGCTTGTAAAAGAAACGTAGCATTCGCCGCAGTCGATCACGTTCATGCTGGTTCAGGTCCGTGGTATTTTTAATAAACTCGAGCCAGTCTGTGTGCATGAAAAAGTAGGCCGGTACGTTGAACATGTGCTTCAGAAAAAGGGAAACAAATGCCATCGGCCCCTCGGTGGAACAGATTACACGGTCATAACCTCCGCGATAAAATATCCTGGAGATTTCCATCAGGTCCGGAATGCGTATCTCCTGTTCGCCAAAATCCTTGACCTTGAAACTGGTCAAGGGTTTGATCACGTGCAGGTGTGGTTGTGACCTGGCACTGTCATGGCAAATCAGGAAGTCAACCGGAAGATCGTTTTTCTGGATTTCCCTCAACTTGCCGGACAGCGAGCTGGAAACACCGTTCTTGTCGAACAGGGTATCCGTCAGGTACAGTGCCCGGCGCGGGTGATGGTTCACGCCAATATGGTCGGCAAATTCATTCAGAAAACGACGGTTCTGGTATAAAAGCCGTGTGCTGCCCAGCGTGGTACCCAACAAGATCACGCTGACCAGCACCGGAAATGACAGGTTGTCCAGCAGGTCGGAAAAGTTATAGCGACTCATGCCAGGCTGCCTGGTATGGTTGCCAAAAACCAATTCCCTGATCTGGCTTGGCACTTCAAACTTACGCGTTATCTCTTCGGTGGAAAAGGACTCCAACTTGTTGTTGACGAGTCCCTGTGATGATTTTTTTAAACGTTTGATAATCAGGTGGCTCAACTCGGTAAATAATTCAGGTATAGCCTGATTTACCGTGCGGATAAATTCCTCCGGCGATTTCTGGCTGCTGTCAGCGATCTGCTCGAGATAATGAATACAGAACTTGTAATCCTTCTTGATTTTCCATTTGACCAGTTTGCCCGGTTTTTTGCCCTGCAGGGCATCATGAATAAAGTTGAAAAACTTTTTCGTATTCTTGTGCTTCTGCATTTCCAGCAACAGATTACTGAGCACAAAACAGGCAATCTTGTCTGACATTTCGCCTCGATGAAAGGCGATGCGTAACAATCCCGGGTCTTTGATATTAACTGCCACCTGTGAAAAATAATCCAGCAGGGCAATATTCAACTTCTGGTTTTCCTCGACATGACCGTATGGCGACATGCGGCCCTGCCTGATGGCTTCCAGCGCAAGGTCTGAAGCCTTTTCGCTTTTTATCCGGTTTTTCAAATCCTCAACATATAAAAACGTGCCGGATTGGCCGGCAAATATACCCATGTGATCATCACTGCCGCCGGTCAGAACTTTTGGCCTGTCCGGATCAACGCCATAATCTTGCGGATTCAGCTCATGCCTTGCTGCGTAGGCTTTAATTTTTTCTGCTGTTAGGCTTCGTACCCAGTTTAGGGTCAACACACTTTGCCACTTGTCGCGCTGGCCGTTGACAACTTCAAAATTCTGGAATAGCACCGCTAGTTTTTCAAACAGTGCAAGATCAATCTTGTCATTTCGGGTATAAAAATAAAGCGGGTGTGGAAGAATGACCGGAATATTCTGGCCATGACAATAACGTAGAAAATCGTAAATATCGCCACGTTTTTCATTCAGGGTTTGTTCCTGGTGACGGTCGAAGCCGTAAGCCAACACGTGTACAAAAAGATTGTATTCAGGAAAATAACAGGTGAACTCCGTACCAACCAGCACGTCCTGGCCATTTCCCTGCAATTGCCAGCAGGAACGGGCATTGTTGTGATTGGTGACTGTAACGACATCACAGCCATTTTTTTTCAACACTTTAACCAGCTTTTTGGTTTTCAGCCAGGTTTCCGGCAGGTTGAGTATTCGCCCCCACAATTCGTCCGGCACATCACTGTTGAAGTCATGGCAATGCAGATCAATCTTCAGGTAATTCTGCGGATTATATTTTTTCTTGTGTTCTTTAAGATAGACCTCAAACTCATCATGCAGAGAGCCCCTGAAATCACTGACACTCATACCGCCAAATAGATCGATCATGCCTTGCCCACCTCATTAATTGATCGGTTGTCCAGTGCGCGCGAATGGCCCGACATGAATCGATCAAGAAATGGTAACCGGGCCCGTATCATTTCCTTTAACAGTTGACGTTTTATTTGTTTATTCGACAATTGGGGGTTGTGCCATAACCAGCCATCATTTTTCATGGCCTGACCTGCGTCAACAAAGGCTTTCACCACGCCTTCAAAATCCTCATCGGTGAAATTATGACTCATGATCACGCGCCCGCTTCCCACCCAGCTCAGGCTGATACCGGCGGCCTTCAGGTAAAACTGGTACATCCAGTTATAGCGGTTGGGTTGCGTATACAGAATAGTCCAGATTGACATCAAGTTTGCAACACGCACCGGTATGCTGTTCTCCTGCAGGCATTGGTTCAACCATTTCACCCGATGGTTCCAGATCCTGTCAGCCTGCTGATAGGCCAGTTGCATCTCGTCGCTTTCAATACGCTGCAGAAATTCATGCATGCTGGCCATAACATAGGGGTGAGAATTGAAAGTACCGCGTGCGAACGAAATATTCACCGGCTGATCTTCACGAAATCGCTTCATCAGTTCATGCCGGCCACACACAACGCCAACCGGTAGACCACCTCCCAATGTCTTACCATAAGTCACCATATCGGCCTGCAAACCAAAGTATTCCTGCGCACCGCGGTAAGCCAGGCGAAAACCGGTAAAAACCTCGTCAAATATCAATACGATGCCGCGCTTAGTACAAACATCGCGAACCTGTTTCAACCAGTTGCTATAGGCCTTACGATCAAAGTGGGCGCTACGCTCGCTATTAACCAGAGACGCATCACTGGATGCATCGGCATTCGGGTGCAGGGCCTGCAACGGATTAATCAGAACGCAGGCAATATCATGACGCGTTTTAAGCACCTGCAGCGTAACCTCGCTCTGGTCCGACAAGGTATACACATCGTTCGTTTTACGCTGGTTGCCGATACCCGGTTGCACCCCATCCCACCAGCCGTGGTAGGCACCGCACAAACGCACCAGGTGGCTTTTACCGGTGTGATAACGAGACAACCTGACCGCCTGCATCACCGCTTCCGTTCCGGACATGTGAAACGACACCTCATCCAGTCCGGAGATTTTCTTGAGCTTGTCAACATTGTCTCTGATTAGCGGATGATAAGGCCCCAGTACCGGCCCCAGCTGTTTGATGTTCTGCCAGGCTTTTTCCATGCAATCCTTGTAAAAACCGTAACCAAACACATTGACCCCATAAGATCCTGTCAGGTCATAGCTCCAGTTACCATCAATATCACGTACTTTAACCCCGTCAGTCTGGTCCACCGCTAAAGTTGGCGTCATGTGTTGGTTAAGATAACTACGGTAGGGAAACGGTACCCGATAGGTATTGGTAAATTGCACATCGGAAATACTATCTTCAATAGACTTGTTAAACTCAATACCCAACGGAAAGCTTTCATCAAATGTCTTTTTCAGGTTTTTAAAACCGTCGCGTCGTTTTCGAACGATGTCTTCCGGTGCAGCGTCACTGTTAAAAAATTTATCTTCGGAGTATTTAAAATAGGGGATAAAACGGGCGATACGACGTGACCATTTGGAATGTCCCCGCAGCGAGGAGTGCTTGGCCCTGGACAGCCTTAACCGTATCCAGATTTTTCTAACCAAATAAAGCGCAATGATAAGCGCACAAAGCCACAGCCAAAATTGTTCTGTCATTTTATATATCCTGCTTGCAATTTTGTAGAGACTACGTTTGAAAAATGACAAAAGTATTTCATAAATTATCAACCAAAAATTAACACCGCTTTGTCATATGAATGAAATATTAGCTGCCTAGCCTTGCGCAATTTTCACCTTTAGGAAAAATCATGCAGGCCCTTGAACGAATTCAAACTCTATACAACAACTATGGCAACAAGCAGTACGGAGAAAAAATCAGCCAGTTACAGCATGCAATTCAATGCGCAAAACTGGCGGAACAGAACCATGCTTCCGACAGCCTGATTGCCGCCAGCCTGCTGCATGATATCGGTCATCTTTTATACAATGATGAAATTGCCACACTTAACCTGAATGATCGCCACGAAACCCTAGGCGCCCAGTTACTGCAAAACCTGTTCGGGTCGGAAGTTGCTCAACCGGTCAAGCTGCATGTGCTTGCCAAGCGCTACCTGTGCTCAATCAACCAGGGTTATTATGAAGGCCTGTCTGAGGCCTCAAAAGAAAGCCTGGCACTACAGGGCGGAGTGCTAGAATCGGCCAGCCAAAAAGCCGCCTTTGAAAAACATCCCTGCTTCGAACAGGCCCTGGATCTACGCCATTGGGATGATGAAGGCAAAAACGAACAGGATAACGACGTGGATTTTTCGCGCTACATGCCGCTTCTTGAAAGCCTGCATCAACGCGCTTAACACTGTTACAAAATCTTCATCTAGCTGTAACCATTTCTTAACCAAACGGTATTAAAGTTCGCTATCCATATTTTTTAAAGCGTCATATATCGTGTCTATCAAGATTAATTCCATCACAAAATCATTCAAGCATGTAAAGGCTTTGAATTCTGTGACAACAGATATTGAAAAAGGTGAACTAGTCGCATTGATAGGCCCTAGTGGTTCAGGGAAATCAACCCTGTTACGCCACATCGCCGGTCTGGAAATCGCTGACAAGAATAGTCGTAGCAACATCATCATCAATGGCAATCCCATTCAGAGAAACGGTCGCCTGAGCAAAGGTGTACGCAAAATACGTAGTGGCATCGGAGTAATCTTTCAGCAGTTCAACCTGATCAACCGCATGGATGTCCTGCATAACGTATTACTAGGCGCACTCGGCAGCATTCCACGTTGGCGTGGCACCCTGGGTTTATTTACCACGGAAGAAAAGCAACGCGCCTACCAGGCACTGGAGCGTGTTGGTTTGCACGAACTGGCCTATCAACGTGCCTCCACCCTGTCCGGTGGACAACAACAACGCGTGGCCATCGCCCGCACCATGATGCAACAGGCAGACATTGTGCTGGCCGATGAACCCATCGCTTCACTGGACCCAAAATCTGCCAAATCGGTTATGCGTAGTCTACGTGATTTACGCAAAATCGATGGCAAAACCGTCATCATCACCCTTCACCAGGTCGAATATGCACGTAAGTACTGTAAAAGGGCCATAGCACTGGTGGATGGAAAAATAGCCTTTGACGGAAAAGCAAAAGAACTGACCGACGAGGTTCTGGAAAACCTTTACGGAACGTCGATGAAGGAAGAGGACGATGAAGAATATGAAAATCAAGCCGAACTGACTCTAGACAGGCATAGAGTAGAGCTGGTTGCCAACATGAATTTTTAATCCATAAACTGTAATCACAGGAGACATCAAAATGTTGAAAAACATGATCAAGCCGGTATTGGCCGCCGCTGCACTGGCAGCGTCCATGGTAATGCCATCTTCAGCCCTGGCTGAAATGAAACAACTGAATTTCGGTATTATCTCTACCGAATCCTCGCAAAATCTACGTGAAATCTGGACGCCCTTCCTGGATGACATGGGCAAGGAATTGGGTGTAAAGGTCAAGGCCTTTTTTGCACCTGATTATGCCGGCATCATCCAAGGCATGCGTTTCAACAAGGTCGACGTGGCCTGGTATGGCAACAAGTCGGCGATGGAAGCGGTTGATCGTGCCGGTGGCGAAATCTTCGCCCAAACCGTCGACATCGACGGCAACCCCGGTTACTGGTCATTGCTGGTGACACACAAAAACAGCAAAATCAATTCGGTTGAAGACATGCTGAAAGACTCCAAGAACCTGGTTTTTGGTAACGGTGATCCAAACTCCACGTCCGGTTTCCTGGTGCCTTCCTACTACGTGTTCGCCAAGAACAATGTTGATCCCAAGAAGGCATTCAAACGCGTTTTGAATTCAAACCACCAGACCAACCTGCTGGCTGCAGCCAACAAGCAAGTTGATGTCGCTACCAACAACACCGAAAATGTTCGCCGTCTTGAGCTGACCCATCCTGACAAGGTTAAGGACATCAAGATTATCTGGAAATCCCCGCTGATTCCTTCTGATCCCATCGTATGGCGCAAGAACCTGGATGAAGACATGAAGAACAGGGTTTACGACTTTTTCATGACTTACGGAACCGAAAACAACAACGAGAAAAAGATTCTGGCCGATCTGCAATGGGCACCTTTTTCTGCTTCCAGCAACGATCAGCTGATTCCTATTCGTCAGCTGGCACTGTTCAAGAAGCGTGCAAAAATCGAGTCCGACAACATGTACTCAGCCAAGGAAAAGAAAGCCAAACTGGTCGAAATCGACAAGCAGTTGAATGAACTGAAACGTCGCTCTGCAGCCCTGCAGGCCTTCGTTGCCAAGAACTCTTAATAGGAGTCAATCTTCTCTGGAAGAGATTTGCCGGGTCGTTTATTCGACCCGGTTTTTTTCTAGGCAAGAATTTAGCCCATTGGGACCCTGACCGGTTTTAATGGATTACATTCAGACAACGAGAAAATATTATGAGCGAAGCGCTCACCCTACCAAAACCTGAGCAACGCAGTTCAATCATCAACCTGATTGGCTGGGGTTTGTTATTGGCACTGCTGGGCTGGTCCTGGGGCGGTGCAGAAATGAATCCCTATGCGTTGTACGAACACAGCGGCAACATGCTCGAGTTGGGCGCCGACTTTTTCCCACCCAACTTCCATGACTGGGAACTGTATGTCAGTGAAATGATTATCACGGTGCAGATAGCGGTATGGGGAACCGTACTGGCGATCGTGGCATCGATTCCGTTGGGAATCCTGTCATCAGAAAACCTGGTGCCGTGGTGGATTTACCAGCCGACCCGCCGACTGATGGATGCAGCCCGTGCCATCAACGAGATGGTATTCGCGATGCTGTTTGTAGTGGCGGTGGGGCTGGGACCTTTTGCGGGTGTGTTGGCGTTATTCGTGCACACCACCGGCATCCTGGCCAAACTGTTTTCGGAGGCCGTTGAAGCCATTGAACCGGGCCCGGTCGAGGGCGTGCGTGCCACCGGTGCCAGCGCCGTTCAGGAAATCGTTTTTGGTGTCATACCGCAAGTATTGCCGCTGTGGATTTCATTCTCGCTGTATCGCTTCGAATCCAATGTACGTTCCGCCACCGTGCTGGGCATGGTCGGCGCAGGCGGTATCGGCGTCATTCTGTGGGAAGGCATTCGTGGCTTCATGTTCCAGGAAACCTGCGCGGTGATGCTGATCATCATCGTATCCGTAACCCTGCTTGACCTGCTATCGCAGAATCTGCGCAAGATGGTGATCTGATGAATATCCAGCAAAGACAGGATCTGCATGCCACGCTGACACGCTCCAGCCTGGGCGATATCCAGCGTTGCTGGCAGAAAACGCCGCAGGACTATGACTACCAGATCCTGCGTGCCCCGGAAACCGGCATGGTGATGGCCGTTGCCCGTACCGAGAACAGCGGTGAACCGTTTAATCTCGGCGAAGTCACTGTCACCCGTTGTGCACTTCGCCTGAGCGGGGGTGAAACCGGAATCGGATATGTGACCGGCCGCAACGAACAGCATGCGTTGCATATCGCCCTGCTCGATGCACTGGCTCAAATTAAGGGGCAAAGTGAGCAGGTTTTTAGCCAGGTCATAGAACCGCTCAAACAACGGATAAATGACAACCATAAAAAACAACAGCAGGAAACTGCGGCCACCAGGGTGGATTTTTTAACCATGGTAAGAGGTGAGGACTGATGAACACAGCACAAAATCAGATATTTCCAGGATTACACAACCCGGTACTGGAATCGCAACAGATATTTCGCCAGCTACTGAAAAGCATGTCGGAACCCGGCGTCATCGGCAATTGTGAAGACAATTTGAACCAACCCGACTGCCTGCAGCCGGCTACTTATGCGGTTGCGTTAAGTCTTCTGGACCAGGATACCGCATTGAAACTGTCCGACAACCTGGATAATGAATCTGTGCGCGATACCCTGCGCTTCCACAACGGCATACCTTTGGTGAACGACTGGAAACAGGCAGATTTTGTGATCTGTAATGAAGACGAACGCCCCGATCTCGATCAGCTCAACATCGGCAACGAATCCTGGCCTGACCAGTCCTGCACGCTGATCATACAATGCCAGTCTTTTTACAAGGGCATTATTTATCGCGCGAGCGGACCGGGTATAAAACAATCGCGCAAGATTCGTTGCAGCGCTTTTAATGGCACCCTGATTCACCAACGTGAAAAACTGGCCAGCCGTTTTCCTCTCGGCATTGATTTAATCCTCACCAGTGGACGCGATTTTTTTTGCATTCCGCGTACCACCACGTTGATAGCCGAACAGAATTAAGGGGATATCCGCACGATGTACGTAGCAGTCAAAGGCGGCGAAAAAGCGATCGATGCCGCGCATCAACGCCTGCAGCAGAAAAGGCGTGGTGATAAATCCGAGCGCGCCCTGACGATAAAACAGATACGTGAGCAACTGCCTTATGCGGTGGATCGCGTAATGACCGAAGGCTCATTGCATGACCCCGAACTGGCCGCGCTGGCCATCAAACAGGCCGCAGGTGACCTGATTGAAGCCATATTCCTGCTGCGCGCCTATCGAACCACTCTGGAACGCTTTTGTGACAGCAAACCGCTCGATACCGATGCCATGCGTGTTGAAAGACGGATCTCAGCCATATTCAAGGACGTACCCGGTGGCCAGGTGTTAGGCCCCACTTTTGACTACACCCATCGACTACTCGATTTCAGCCTGCTGGAAGATGTGCAGGACAATCACGATACTCAAAAGGCTCCTGAAACGGAAAACCTGGAATACGATGTGGCGGATAATTTCCCGCATATTCTCAACACCATGAGCCACGAAGGACTGGTTGAGCAACACCAATCCGAGCAGGTCAGCCCGTCATTCGATATCACCCGGGACCCCATACAGTACCCGACTGATCGCTCCACCCGTCTGCAGGCTCTGGCACGCGGTGATGAGGGTTTCCTGTTGGCGCTGGGCTATTCAACACAGCGCGGTTATGGCCGTACGCACCCATTTGCCGGTGAAATTCGGATTGGCCAGGTTGCCCTGAGCATCGTACCCGAGGAACTGGGATTTGCCATCGATATTGGCGAGATCAGTCTTACCGAATGTGACATGGTCAACCAGTTTAAGGGGTCAAAGACTATCAAGCCTACGTTTACCCGCGGTTACGGGCTTTCTTTTGGCCATAATGAACGTAAGGCCATGTCTATGGCGCTGGTCGACCGCGCCTTGCGCGGTAGTGAACTGGATGAAGATTTTGGCACCCCGGCACAGGATGAAGAGTTTGTGCTGTCACATGCCGACAACGTCGAAGCGGTCGGTTTCGTGTCGCACCTCAAGCTGCCGCATTACGTTGACTTCCAGTCGGAGCTGGAGCTGATACGCAAGATCCGCAAGGAACATGACGGTGAGCAAAATGAAGAAGACGTGGATTCAGCCGCATGAAAGATTACAACTTTGCCTACCTCGATGAACACAGCAAACGCATGATCCGGCGCAGCCTGCTGAAGGCGGTTGCGATACCCGGTTACCAGGTCCCCTTCGGCGGCCGTGAAATGCCCATGCCCTATGGCTGGGGTACTGGCGGCATCCAGTTAACGGCATCCGTTATCGGGCCGCAGGATACACTCAAGGTCATCGACCAGGGTGCTGACGACACCACCAACGCGGTGAGTATCCGCAAGTTTTTCCAACGCGTGTGCGGGGTTAACACCACCGAAAAAACCACCGATGCCACCTTAATCCAGACACGTCACCGCATTCCGGAAACCGCTTTACGCGAAGACCAGATACTCATTTACCAGGTACCCATTCCCGAACCCCTGCGCTTTATCGAACCGAGGGAAACCGAAACCCGCACCATGCATGCGCTGGAAGAATACGGTGTCATGCATCTCAAGCTGTACGAGGATATCGCCCGCTTCGGTCATATCTCGACGGCCTATGCTTACCCGGTTCGGGTCAACGGACGTTACATCATGGATCCGTCACCGATTCCCAAGTTTGATAACCCCAAGATGCACCAGATGCCGGCCTTGCAACTGTTTGGAGCCGGAAGAGAAAAACGAATCTACGCCGTACCGCCCTATACCGACGTGGTCAGCCTGGACTTTGAAGATTACCCGTTTGCCATTCAACAATGGGAAGAAAACTGCGCCCTGTGCGGGTCCGACAACAGCTTCCTGGATGAAATCATTACCGATGACAAAGGCAGCCGCTTGTATGTCTGTTCAGATTCCGATTACTGCCAACAACGGGTGGCGCAACAATCATGAATAACAACGCTATTCTACTCGATGAAATGCCGTTGATGGATGTCCGTCAATTGCAACGCCTGTACGGCATCAACAA
>JANTFY010000035.1 GCA_024763185.1 Gammaproteobacteria bacterium
ATCCAGGTCGACATCATCGACAATGGCCCCGGCATTTCGAAAAAAATTATCGAAAACATCTTTTTACCGATGGTCACTGACAAGGCAGATGGTACCGGCCTTGGCTTGCCCATTGCGCAACAGATCATTGTCGGACACCAGGGCCATATCCAATGTCACAGCGACGCGGATCACACCACTTTTACCACACTCATTCCACTTGAGTTAACAGCATGAACAACACATCGACAACAACTTCATCAATCTGGGTAATTGACGACGACCAGTCTATTCGCTGGGTTTTGGAAAAAGCCTTAAAAAAGGTTGGTTATGAAGTCACTACATTTGAAACCGCTTCGGTTGCCCTGACCCGCCTGAAACGCCAGGAAACCGACAAACCGGATACCATTATTACCGATGTACGCATGCCCGGTATCGATGGCTTTGAATTCATGAACCAGGTTCACCACTTCGACCCGGACATGCCAATCATCATCATGACCGCTTATTCCGATCTGGACACCACGGTACAGGCCTATCAGGAAGGAGCCTTTGAATACCTGTCCAAACCCTTTGATATCGATGAAGCCATACAACTGGTCGCCCGCGCAATCCAAAAACGTCTCGACAGCAGTCCTAAGTCACGTGAGACCGAACTGTCCGATGAAATTATCGGTGATTCCCCGGCCATGCAGGAGGTATTCAGGGTCATTGGCCGTCTGTCCCGATCCCATATCAGTGTCTTGATAAACGGGGAATCGGGCACGGGCAAAGAACGCGTTGCCCATGCCTTACACAAACACAGTCCTCGGGCAAACAACCCCTTTATTGCCATCAACACCGCTGCCATACCCAGCGACTTGCTGGAATCGGAACTCTTCGGACATGAAAAAGGCGCATTTACGGGCGCGCAAAGTCTGCATAAAGGGCGCTTCGAACAGGCGAATGGCGGCACCCTGTTTCTGGATGAAATCGGGGATATGCCGATGGAACTACAAACCCGTTTATTGCGCGTATTAGCGGAGGGTGAATTCTTCAGAGTCGGTGGTATCAGCGCGATCAAAGCCGATGTACGCATTATCGCGGCCACCCATCAAAACCTGCAGCAACTGGTTCAACAGGGCCGCTTTCGGGAAGACCTGTACCATCGTCTGAATGTCATCAAAATTCATCTGCCTGCCTTAAGAGAACGCCGTGAAGACATTCCATTACTGCTACGTCATTTTATGCAGCAATCCGCCACCGAGATGAATGAGAATGCCAAAAGCCTGAGCGATGATGTGATTCAATACCTGTGCAGGCTGGACTGGAACGGTAATGTCAGGCAACTGGAAAATACCTGTCGCTGGTTCAGTGTCATGGCCACCGGCAACACCATACAGATGTCCGACCTGCCCGAAGAGTTACGCAATATACAAAACCAGCAACCGTTAACTGAGGACGAAACAGAACACCTAACCCCTCAGGATACAGTTCAATGGACCGAACTACTGTATGACTGGACGAGACAACACATCAAGGACGGAGAGAAAGACATACTGTCGCAGGCACAGCCCATGTTCGAAAAAACCCTGCTTGAGTGCGCACTGGAAATCACAGCCGGCCGGAAAATTGAAGCCGCCAAATTACTGGGCTGGGGTAGAAATACCCTGACCCGAAAATTGAAAGAGCTGTACTGAGCGGGTCTTCTTGCACAGCCTATATTCTATTGGCCGAAATACATTTCATGTAGGCTTTTTCAAGCGTGGTTTCATTGTACTGATCGAGACATTGCCGGGGGCTCCCGTCAAAAACAATTTTCCCCTGGTGCAAAATGCTGAATTGATCGCAGATTTCTTCGGCATCCGCCAGCAAATGGGTACTGTAAAAAATCGTGCGGTTGTGGGCACGCTCGCTTTCAAGTAACTGCTTGAATAGAAAACGTGCCTTGGGGTCCAGCCCGCTTAAGGGCTCATCCAGAATAATGAACGGATTATTCAGCATAAAACAACTGATCAGGCCCAGCTTCTGTTTCATGCCCTTGGAATAGTGATTGGTTTTATGGCGTAACCGATCCTGGTCCAGACTTAACTGTTCACACAAGCGATATACGTTTTCCCTGTCCACTTTCTGCTGATATACCCCGTAAATAAATTCCAGGTATTGCCACCCTGTCACCTCCTTTTTCAACTCGAATTTCTCGGGCAAATACACCAGTTGATGCCGCGCCTCCAGCGCTTTGTGGTCATGACCGTTAATCGTGACACTACCACTGATGTTATTTCGAATCAGATCGAGAATAATTTTTATTAAGGTGGATTTACCGGCCCCGTTCTCGCCTGCCAGCGCATAATAATTGCCATCCTGCAGGCTGATGCTAAGCCCTTTCAAGATCGGGTGACTACCAATGCGATAACCCAGGTTGTGAATTTTTAACATAACAAATAGGGTAAAAAAAAGGCCTGCATCATGCAGGCCTTGATATTGACATCAATACAACAAGTTACAGACGGAAAGCCATGTCGTATCTTTGGGCATCATCATAAACCGCGCCATCAGTCGCAGCACCAGCGGCCATGCCATTACCCGCGCCAGCTCCCAGGTTGGACTGAATTCTTCCGGTATCAGCAGCTCCGTCATCAAGACGGGCTTCGAGTATTTTCGCGATTGGCCCTTCGATAGTACCGAAGATAGTCACGTGACCTGAAATACCCAGCGATCCGTCCTGAATACCTATCTGACCACCGTAGGCATTGGTGGGCTTGGTCGCATCCATACCGCCACCGGGAATCAGGCCCGCGGCACGTAAATGGCCAAAAAACTTGCTCGATTCTGCCGCAGCAGCACCGTTGAGGTCATCTACGTTTTCGGCGTTATAGGCACCATCAACCGTGCCGGAGGCATCGCCTTCGATATCCGCCGCGGCTTCACCGTTATAAATTGTAAAACGGGCAATAGCCGCATTATCATCGCCCGGTAACTGCAGATAACGATCCTGGTAGGAAAACATGGCCGCCGCGATACCGGCATTATCCGATTCAACTCGCTTGAGCTTGGCGTTGGTGATCATCTCCTGCCCTTTCAGTACCCCACCAATCAACAGGCCGACAATAACCAGAACAATAGCGATTTCAACCAATGTGAAACCTCTGTTAGCTTGAATTTTCATAACTTTTCTCCATTCATAGGTGAAATAATATATTGCACAATTCACACCATTAAATATTTTATCATTATTATTCAATAACTTATGGAATATACACTACCCTTTCATTCTTCTTGCTGTCGATTACTCAACATTTGTTGTTGAATTTTCAACAATCTGAACTTTAAAAAACGCAGCTCATCCGGATCTTTGATCTCTCCGCTTTGTAACAGGCTGGATATCAACAGCTGAGCAGATTCCAGTTCATTGAGTTCGTCCAGTAGTACGAGTTTCATGTCGCGCGCCCAGAAAGGCAACGCCACTGATTTAGGCAGGTCGGCTACTTCTTTGGCCAGTTCCAAAGCAAGAGGCAGATCTTTTAATTGATGCTTGGCCAGCAAACAGGCTTCGGTCATTCTGCGCCAGTGCCTGGCTGGATCCTGCTCGAACAATTGCCTGATAACTTCAATCATCATCCTTACCTTGACCGGATCTTTAATCTGACCATAAATGCGCGACGCCAAAAAACCGGGGTAGTCCGATGCAGGGTTCATTTTGTACAGCAATAATAACCAGTCACTCAAGGTCTGGTAATCAATATGCCGATAATTGACATGCCGTCCCTTCTGGTTGTCATGTAACTGGACCCCTATTAACAGCAGGTAACTCGCTAATTGCTCTGAACCCAGGGACATAACTCGATAAAACGACAGGCTACGTGGAGGATTGAGTGACTTGTAGGAAACCAGTGCATTGGTCTTAAAATAATAATGATGTGCCAATTGTAATGACAGAAAAACGACGAAACCGAACAGCACCCAGAGCGGAATATCCGTAATTTTTCGCTCCTTCGGGCTCATGTCTGGTTGAATTCCTTGCGATAAAAATCGAGCAATACGACAAACAGGATAAACAGGCCATACACCACCACTGTGCTAAGCTGGTTCAATAATGCTGGCACAAACCCATTGACGGCGAACAGCAGATCATTTTGCGCAAAAGCGCTCACGTCTGGCAACACAAAATCAATAACCGAAAAAAGCCAATCCGCCAAAACAAACCCTTTCTCCTCTTCGTAAAAAGCACCCGATTGTTTAAAAATGACATTAATTAAAGGGGCAGCTTTGGCCAGTAAATAAAGGCAAAACGTAAAAATGACCGATATTGGCAACTTTTCCAGGCTGATGACTGCCAGCATGGCAAACAATCCCGCAAGAACAAGCTCAAGAAAAACCGCGATCGTCCAGTACAACGATAATGGGCCATCCTGAAACAGCATAAAAAGAGGCAGTATCGGCAAAGTCAATATCAGGGAGAAGACCAGCATCACCATGACCTGGGCCAGCACATACTGAAACCTTGATAACGGCATCGCCAGAATACGATCGAACTGATTTAATTCATAATCCTGAGCAACCTGGTGACTCAGGCTGACAATCAACATCAGTACCAGGCTATAACGGATAAAGTCAGCCATGGCGGCTGAAGCAATCGTCTCGCTGTTTATAATCGCGAGTTCTGCCATAAAACGACTGCCGAGGAACGCCGTGGTATAGATCGCCAGCAGAAATAATAAAATTTTGCCATTGATCAAGCCGAGTAGTTGATACCGAAACAGTGCTATAGTTTGCTTTATCACGTTTACCTAACGCTCTTTTTGCTTAAATGAAGTTCATCAAGTCATTATTACAGTATGAGCAACAGATACTCGCATCATTGCTGCTCCTGTTACATGTATTAATCTGGGTTGTAGAGAATTCTATTTTAAGGTTTTCACTCATTTTTGTATTGTATGGCCTGTTTTTACTGTGGCAACCCTTGTGGAACAAAGAAGCGAATATCAACAAGCCTTCCTTCCTGTTGCCCATCTTCCTGCTGCTGTTGTTCAGCTATTACTACCAAAACGAGGCACTAATTTTTTTCAGCCTGTTGATATCCGGATTGATTGGCAGCCGTTTATTCAGTTATAACACCAGCCGGGCATTCGACCTGTTGGCCATTTCGATTTTAATTATTGAAATGGCCATAGGCATTATCCCCATAACTTTTGATAAAATTGATCTGCCCCTTCAATTTGCCTCATATATTCAAACCATCGTCCTTGTCCCGATCCTGATTTTTTTCTTTGCCCCTATTCCGGATCGCTCGCAACAAACGCGCAGCCAAATCGATTTAATGCACGGCGTTTTATCCGCGACCCTGATCTTTATCGTACTACTGGGTGGCATCGTCATTAACATTCTGTACGGCGTGGATTATCTGGATGGATTACTGCTGACCGTATTCATCGTCTCCACCCTGGCCCTGGGTATCAGCTGGTTCTGGAACCCGGGCGTAGGTTATACCGGCCTGGGCGTACTATGGAACCGTTACGCCATGACCATCGGCGGGCCTTTCGAAACCTGGATCAATACCCTGACCACCCTCATCGAAGAGCCTTATATCTCCGCCAACGATTTTTTACAGGCCGCCTGTGACCACCTGATAGACAACGATTGGTTGAACGGAATTCAATGGCAGTTTGATAATGTCGCCATTCAATCTGGCAGAAAAGAAGGCATCACCTTTCGTCACCCGTTAACAAAAGGACTGGTTGTCAGCATCTATTTTAAATCCGATCCCGGGCAGGCTTTGCGCCAACACACCATTTTATTAATTCGTATGGCCTACCAGTTTTATTTATCCAAAATCAATCAGGAAAAAATTCAGGCTGAAGCACATTTTGAAACCATTCACCATACCGGCGCACGCCTGACTCACGACATTAAAAACATACTGCAATCCATCAAGGCATCTATCGACATCGTGCAATACCAGCCCAACAACCAGCAACCGCTACCCACCCGGTTATTACAACAAAATCTGAACCAGATCAGTCAGCGCCTGGAATCAACCCTGTCCAAGCTAAAAGCCCCCGAGCTGTCCAACTCTACCCAGTATATTGCGATCAATGAATGGCTGGATAATTTCAAATCCGCCCATCATCTGTCGAAGCTCGCTTTTCAAGCCGATATCCCACTCCAACATGAAATACCCCCGGATCTCTTTGACAGTGTCGTCAACAACCTGATCTCGAACTCACTGGCCAAAGATGAAGTCAAACAGGTATTTATCGATGTAACGTCTAACAAAGAAATGATTGCCATTACGGTCTGTGACGATGGAAAGAACATCGATGCAGAGGTGGAAAATCAGTTATTTAACAAACCCGTTTCTTCTGGGCAGGGTATGGGGATCGGCCTATACCAGTCGGCCATCATGGCCAGAACCTTTAACTACGAACTGGAACTTGCCAATAACCAAGCGGGTAATGTTTGTTTTAGGCTGATACAGCATTTAGCGGAATAGATTACCGATAGATTAAGGTAACTGCCCAGCTTTGATCATTTTGGAATACAGAACATTAGGGGAAACCCATTTGACAAGATCATCGTATTGAGTGCCAGCCGCATCAGCTTGAGTTGATTTCACAAAGACACGATCATTTACACCATTATCTAAATTTTCAAGTTGGATCCAGTTATTAGCAGCAACATTTCCTATGTCTTTTCCTGTGGAAAGAATTACTACAGGGGAACATTGTTGATTTGGATTTGTACATGGTATTGCCGCGGCACCAAATACTGTTTCTGAAGCATCTACACATGCAACATCGGCAACTCCCGCTGCTAATGGAGTAGGGTCAGTATTGCAAATAACCAAATCTGGGCTTAATAAACCAAAGTTATTAGCAATCGTCCCACCACTTACGATGGAAGAATTTACGGTAGCTTGCAATCCACCCTGTATAACCATATCAGGCGTACCATCGCCTTCTCTCAAATCATCACCGTCTGTATCCTCATCATCAGAATCTGTCACCTGATAGCGATAGGGTTGCCCCCAAGGATCTAACAATAATCCGTTTACTGTCGAATACTTCCCAACTATACCGAGCGTTTTACCCGGCACATAACCATACCAGACATCGCATGAGTCAACGGCCGGGTCTGCCCCATTACAGTCAAGCGCTCCTCCATCTTCTCTGCATTCAAAACCATCAGAAGTAACTAACGGTGCCGCTAAGTTATCTGCCCATGCAGGGCAGGGCAAGTACCCATTAACCTGGGAAAAAGCGTATATTGACTCAATTATTCTATCCATCTCAGCTTCAGCTTGACGATATTGTTTTAATTCCTGTTGAACAGGAACCATGGCAACGGTATATCCGAGAATTATTGAAACGATCAAAAGTACAATTGCAATTTCGACAAGTGTAAAGCCAAATTGTGATCTTCTATTCATCATAAGTTATAAATCTGCACATTTAACTGCTGATAAAGTAAAAGCAGCGTTATCGTATTCAATACAATAAGAATAGTCATTTGGTGATGTTGCTAAAGTATAATCTTGTGCGACACCTGTATAGACAAGTTGATTATCGCCTTCAAGGTAATTATTCTGATTTGACTTGTTATCAATCGTGGCAGTAGCCGTTGCATCATCCCACCACCATATCCTGTCTTGAAGCCCTTGTTTTTCGCCTGCAAAAATAACCATTGCCGCTATCTTGTTTGCTTTTCCATCAATAGTAAAACAGTTAACCGCCGTGCATTTCGTATTATCTGCAGGAGTAACAGAAGCGGAATCAAAATCTGCAGATACTACATAGAAAAAATGATCCTTCCAGTTTTTCCATAGCTGTTCATCATAAGTTGTAACTGCGGCAGGCATCAGGTTTTCGCAAAAACTGTTGGCAGCTGAATTAAAAACGAAACTATTAGGTGGGTTCCAAATACTATCATCTATAACCTGAGGAAAACGGCCATAATGAATCGTATTATCATCATTATAATTAGCATTTAATCTATATTCATCCTGGTCTGTGTTTGTAGGATCCAAGTTTATAGGCGCCGGGTAAGGTAAACGCCTGAATGGATTAAAAGCATTATTTCCATATTCAGCAATACATTCAGCTAAAGATCTTGTAAGGCTTTCTATGCTAGAAGTAACGGGATCAGTATTAGCAGGAGCAGGACCAGGATTAGTATCTGAATTATCAAATGACAAGTCACCCAATAGACTTATCCGGTCCCATAACTCACTTTTATATATTGCGATGACCTGGTCATTATAATCTACATCATCCAAATGAGACGCCTCTGATGCCGTTAATATCTGCCATAAAGTATCTGCAGTTGCCGGTAAATCGGTACCATAATCAATAAGCGGACCATCCTCCAGGTAATTTGCTAATATATAGTTCGCCTGACAAGTTGGCAAAGCTGCGTCAAGCGCCCTATTTTGACCTAGACTTGCACCAGGACTTATAATGAACGCAATGGGGAAATTATCTTCATTAGCTGCATGTTTCAAGTTTCCACTACTATCCACCAGATTTAGATATCCCACTGAATCCCAATTCAACATTCCGCGATTTGCATTAGCCGGATTATATCGATACTTATAATCACCAGACACTATGTACCAGAGGCACTCACCGGAAGAGTCTTCTATTTTTCCTCGGCCTAAAGATTTAAAAGGAAAATACCCAACAGAGTTAACACTTTCTGCCCCACAATTTGGATCTTGATTTCCTTCAGTACCTAAACCAGGAATACTATCAGGACAAGGCAATCTGCCAATATCATTCAAATTTCCAGATATTGCATAATCTACGGCATAGCTCAACAATAATTCTTTTGCCTCTTGCAACACCTTAAAGTTTTCAGACTTTTTCTGAATATTATTTTGCATGACAGAGGATGTAAGCAGTTTTGAAAAACCGATGGATGTCATACCGAGGAGTACGACCATCAACATTAATAATGCATAACCAGATAGTTGTTTTCTGGTATTCATTTCAATCAATCTTCTACAGGTTTCATGTATTTGATATCGGTTGATTGTCCGGTAACCAGGTTATGGTACTTTCCGTCCGGGGTTTTTATCTGCACGGCATTCTTAATTTTTCGACTGATATAAACCTTTGAACCATCTTCCAGTTTGGCCCCGTTTTCATAGGCCTTGCCATTTACCCAGGCCAGGTCAGTACCATCCTGTGCCAGGGTGACGCCGGAGACTTTAATTTTTAATAGTTGTGGCTCATAGATAATTTCAGATTCTGTTTCCGCTACTACTTCTTGTTGTACAACCACCGGTTTTTTTGTCTGCTTACTGCTTTGGTTTTTGTAGCGGTTGCTATCAATTAAAGAACGCTCTTCCTGCGTTGTGAATAATGTCAGAATCTCAGAAGATTTTTCCTGTGCGCTTATATCACCCAGGCATAACCCTGTGATTAGCGCAGTCAGCACATAGTGTTTAATTTTCTTTGGCATCGATCGTTACCCATCTCATCAGGCAGCTTGCCTGAATATTTTCGCTCTTGGTATTCAAGGTAGCGTTTACCCCACCTATTCGATCAAATCTGCAACTGTCCAGGGTATACAGATTTTCAATAACACCATCTATCCCTTCCAATACCGCAAACAAATCTTCTTCATGCAGCATATCCATATCCAGTTCCATCGGTGTGCTATTAACCCTAACGGCTTTGTCTACCTTTAACATCGGCCTTTTAAATCCCTGCTGGGGACTCAGGGTATAGGATAACCTTGGCAGTTTGAGTACTTCATTAACCGTTTCCAGAGTTTCAATCCAGCTAAGACGCCTTTCCGGGCCCACCAGGCCACTGACACGATAATCGTTATAGGTTTGGGTGTACTGGTGAATAAGTTCCAGATCATCGACCAGTTTTTTATATTTACCGTGTGTTTTACTCAGTGAAGACTTGACGGTTTTGTACTCCTGGTACTTACCTCCCTCGTATTGCAGGCTCAACATGATAATACTTGCAGAGAACACGATAGCTACCGCCAATAAAATCAAGCTTCGTTTCAAAAACCGCCAATCGATATTATTTAGCATTTAGACTGACCTCTTTGACGACACGCAAGGCAAATTTTGCTCTTGCATTAATTGCCCCGGATTTATTCACCTTGTTATTGACATCACCGGATATACTCTTGTCAGACTCTATATTCAGCGGTCTTTCAGTGATCTGCACGGTTTTATATTTCTGCGATACCTTTAACGTATCTTCAAAATCATCAACCACACTCAATGCGTAACGATAATCACCATTAAAATTTAACAACTCACCCTGCAATTCAACAATTTCAAACAACGCATTCTGGTTTCTTGGGGCAGAATGCCTGCTTCTGGAGCGCCTGTCCTTGACCTCTTCATCGGCTTGCTTATCAGCACCTTCGGCATCGGCAGAACTGGCTACATACCACTCCAAGGAAGTAACCCGCATATCCGGAAACAGGGCAATATCCTGACTGACAGAGGCCATCATTTGCCTCGGTGTGAAAAGATAATTTTGTTTGATTTTTTCTACCGCCTGCACCACATGTTTCATATTGATCGAACTGGTGGATGAATCGACCTTTTGCTCAAACAACTGGTTATACTTGGATTCGTATTTCTGCTTCAGCAAGTTCATTTGTGCGACTGAATCTTCATACAAAAATGCCTTGACCAAGGATGTTGACAACAGGCCCAAACTGACAGCCACCAGCGCAACAGCAATAAACTTTATGGCGAGCGAGCCCATGTAATGGTTGAAGTATTTCTTTTCCGCATGACCGGCATAATGATTAGAAAAAGTTTTTTTACTGGCTTTATAGCAAAACAACGCCGAACTGAAATCCTGTTCTTCTTCAACCTGAATTTTTTCTTTTTCTATCAGATCATTGATGTTGTGTATCTGGTAATCAAAATACTGATCTTCAGCACATTTCACCGTCAATTTATCGCAATGCCTTTTATTGCATAAAATCTGCACAGAAATTACTTCTGAGCGGTCGATGATACGCTGACTGACCAGATACCGTTGTGTACTCTCAATATCACGAATGACATCTGCTGCATAATCGCCCTGGTAAAAACTGGCAATAGGTACCAGGCGACTGAGGATCAGTTTGCCTTTAAGGAAAACCGATTGTCGCAGGTTACTGGGCACCTGTTGACTGACCAGAATCATGCAATCATGCTCACTCTCGAATGATTCCATCAAGTCTTCACTGACAATGGGTAAACTTATGATGCCTGTCAGTGGCGTGGTTGTTTTATCAATAATATTGAGCCAGGGCGCCAACAGGTCAGGATTGGTTAATCCGGCGACCAACAACCTTTCTTCCTTACGTTCTTTTTTCAGTATTTCAATACTCTTTGAAAATCTGAATTTAGAATTACGGAAATACTTGGCGAAGTTCCTGTCGATAATTTCCTGACGGTCTGCACCCCTTAAGTGCGGGATAGTGACCTGACGAAACTCTTCTTCAATCAGGTCAACCAGCAACCTGATTGGTTCTTTTTTCAGTGACGTCAAATAAGCTTCGAAAAGATCCAGGCCCTGCTCATCGGGTTCGAAATAAACGCTGCTTTTCAGCTTCTGGCCTGACCATTCCTGGGCAACCATTCTGTATCCGGTGAAGTAGAGTATTCTTTTCATATTATTAAAACTCTATGGTACTTATCGTATCGTAAATAGGGCCCAGGACTGACAACGCAAGCCAGAGCACTACGACACCAATTACAGCCATTAATGCTGTTTGTAACACGGGCTCAAGCTTATCGATCTTGTCATTGATGTCCCTTTCATAAAAATAACTGACATTTTTTAGTGAATCATCCATACGCCCTGTTGATTCACCTACTCTCAACATTCGAATGACCAGGGGTGGGAATATTCCTATATTCTGAAAACTTTCACTGATGCTGCCGCCCTCGGAAATCTGCACCCAGGCGCGTTCGATTCCATCTTCTAGAACCAAATTGCTGACCACACTTTTGCTCAGTTTAATGGCATCCAACACTGTAATTCCAGAGGCAAACATCAAAGCAAAATATCGCGTAAAACGGGATATTTTGATCTTTTCATTCACATCGCCAACCGCCCACAGATTCAACAACATCCCATCGACCTTAAAGCGAAACCTGTCATTGGTTTTATAAAAGTGTCGAATGACAATAAAAGCCACAAATGGAAATGACACCACCAGGTACCAGTAACCAACCAGGAAATTCGATGTCGCCATCAACGCCTGGGTTTCAAAAGGTATTTCTCCGCCCAAACCCACAATAGCGTTCATAATATCCGGTACAACAAAAATCATCAGGAATAAGATAACGCCCATAATCAAGCCGCCGATCACAGCCGGATAAGTCATGATTTTTTTGGCTTTTGCCAGTATTTCATCCTGCCATTTCAGGGTTTCGGTAATATCCACCAAAACGGCGGCCATTTGCCCGCTGCGTTCTCCAACCTTGATCAAATTGACAAAAACATCATCAAAAACTTTGGGGTACATGGCCAGGGCCTGGGAAAATGAACTACCACCTTCTATCGCCTCGATCACACTGGAAAGCACATCTCTGAAACCGGGATTCTCCTCACCCTCGCGTAAATCCGCCAAACCCTCAAGAATCGGCACGCCTGACCTTGTAAGTTGTTCAAGGTGAAAACTGAAATTAATGAGATCCCGGCGGGTTATCTTGTTCCGCCCAAAAATATCGGCCCCTGGTTGTTTTTGTTTACAGGTCACCAGGTCGAGGTTCATTTTTTCCAGGCGGTTTTCCAAATCAGCGATATTCCCGGCATCAAGACTGCCTTGAATATATTTACCGGTCGCGTCAATCGCTTTGTACTTGAATAGCGCCATGCCTAGGTCATTCGCTCTGTCAGGTCGGTTACACGGGAAATTTCTTCAACCGACGTTATACCGTCCAGCACCCGGCGCACACCATCATCTGCCAGCGTCAGGAAGCCCTGCTTATAGGCAGCATCTTTAATCTCTTTTGCCGTCGCGCCGTGCACCAGCATGTCATCCAGGTCGGAATTCATTTTCAATATTTCGAGCAGGGCAAGACGCCCTTTATAGCCCGTATTATCACAGGCCTTGCAGCCTCTGGCCCGAAAGATTTTTTCCGGCTTTCGACCTTCATGACTGACCAATAATGCGCGTTCTTTGGCATCCGGTTCGTAAGGCTCTTTGCAGTATTTACATAACTTCCTGATCAGGCGCTGGGCAATTACACCGATAATATTACCCGCCATAATCTCAGAAATAATGCCGATATCACGTAATCGGGGTAAGGCACCGATGGCCGAATTGGTATGCAACGTTGAATACACCTGATGACCGGTCATTGCGGCCCTGAACGCCATTTCGGCCGTATCTTCGTCGCGTATCTCACCCACCAGGATAATATCCGGGTCCTGGCGCATCAGAGACTTGATACCATCTGAAAAATTCATGCCGGCCATTTCACTGACAGAAGTCTGCCTGATCAGGGGAAACGGGTATTCCACCGGATCTTCCAGGGTCATGATATTGACCTTTTCCGTACTGATATGGTTTAGCAATGAATAGAGCGTGGTCGTTTTACCGCTACCGGTGGGCCCCGTGACCAGGATAATGCCCTCGGGGCGGGCCATCATGATCTCGAGTTTACGCATGGAATCGGGCGCCAATTCCAGGCCTTCGAGAGGGATAACCCCCTTCTCGCGATCTAAAATACGCAGCACGATGTTTTCACCGTGAATCGTCGGTTGCGAGGCGACACGAAAATCAATCTGGCGGCCAATAATCAGACGCGAAATCCGCCCATCCTGAGGCGCGCGGGTTTCAGCAATATTCATGTCGGACATTACTTTTAGACGTACCGCAATCGCTGACCAGTAGGTTTTATGCAGGCTTCGAATCTGTCGCAGTACGCCATCAATGCGGTAGCGGATGCGAAGAAAGCTTTCTTCCGGCTCAAAGTGTATATCCGAAGCTCCTCGCTTGACCGCATCAGCCAACATAACGTCAACCAGGCGAACCAGTGGCTGACTGTATTCTTCTATATCTCCCTGGTAGTTAGTGTAATCGGCTTCGCCGGTTTCAATTTCGCGCAGGATCCCATCAATGGACAATTCATAACCGTAAAACTGGTCAATAGCATTGGATATTTCGGTTTCACCGGCCAGAACGGGTGTAATTTCAACATGCTGGCCAACCTGAATCCGGATTCGGTCCAGCGTAAACAGGTTGAAGGTGTCTGACATCGCGATGGTCAGCGTACCCAACATGGGATTGTAATTGAGCGGGATAACCTTATGTTTGCGTGCGGTCTCCGAATCTATCAGCTTTATCGCCTCGGGGTCCGGCACCACGTTTTTCAAATCGACACTTTCCTGCTCCAACGCTTCGCCAAGCGCCGAACGCATGATAGCTTCGGTGGCAAACCCCAGGTTAACCAGCAATTTACCGAGCGGCAAGTCGACTTTTTTCTGTTCGGTCAACGCAATTTTTAACTGATCCTGAGTAATCACACCCTCATCGATCAGTATTTCACCCAGTTTCCTGGGTTTGTTTTTACCGGGCACCGTCTTCGTCCTCACTGACTTAGCACCTCGATGCGCTGTGCAACAACCTCACTGTTAAAGGTTGCCAATCCTTTGTGCTGGTTATCAAGAGCACGTTGATAATAAGCAATTGCCAATTGTGGTTTATTCATGTGCTCCAGGCT
>JANTFY010000036.1 GCA_024763185.1 Gammaproteobacteria bacterium
ACTTTTTTATTACCCAGTATCACGGCATCAGGCCCCTGCTCCAGTTTGACCTGCGCCAGTGCTTCGCGCATGGTGGCTCCGTATGTACGTTTTATTCTCATTACAACACCTGACTGTTATTTGTTTGCTTTGCAACAGAAATCCGTTAAATCATCGAGTTGCCCGGCGTTGGCGCTTCCGACTGCTGTGGATTTCCGACACTGGCAATCACTCGAATCTGTTTATCCTCCGGGATTTCCTCATAACTCAGAACGTGCAGGCCCTGGATACCATGGCGAACCATTCTTGACAGGAAAGCTCTCAGGTTTTGCGAAACCAGCAATACGGCAGGCTGTCCTTTTGCCAGCTGGTTCTGAGTGCCTTCCTTCAACGAGTTATGCATCATCTGGGCAAGCCCCGGCTCAAACGCCAGCATCTTGCCTTCTTCTCCCTGTGATGATTGTTGCAATATCTGTTCCAAAGAAGGGTGCAAGGTCATGACAGGCAGCTCTGACGCCATTCCAAAGATGTTCTGCACGATTTGACGACCCAGCGCCACGCGCACCAGGGCCGTTAAAACGCCGGCATCTTGACTCTGCTGTCCATGATCTGCCAAGGTTTCGGCGATGGTTCTCAGATCCTTGATGGAAATCTGTTCCTGCAACAGGTTTTGCAGCACTCTCGCAATCACACTCAGCGGCAGCGGTTTCGGGGTTAGGTTTTCCACCAGCTTGGGCGCACTGCGTTTGAGTACTTCCATCAGTTCCTGGACCTCTTCATGCCCGATCAACTCGTGCGCATTGTCCTGCAATATCTGGCTCAGGTGCGTGGCAATGACGGTGGAAACGTCCACCACGGTGTAACCCAGCGTTTGTGCATGGTCGCGCTGCGCCGGGTCGATCCATACCGCTTCCAGGCCGAAGGCCGGGTCCTTGGTTGTAACACCTTCCAGCTCACCGTAGACCGTACCGGGGTTAATCGCCAGGTCTTTGCCCGGCATCACCTCGGCCTCACCCATGGGCACACCGAGCATGCTCAGGCGATAACTGTTGGGCGGCAGGTCGAGGTTGTCACGGATGTGCACCGACTGCACCAGGAAACCCAGCTCCTGGGACAGCTTCTTGCGCACACCTTTGATACGCGTCATCAATTCACCACCCTGTCGTTCATCCACCAGCGGTATCAAGCCATAGCCCACTTCCAGGCCGATCATGTCGACGGTTTTGACATCGTCCCAGCTCAATTCCTTTTGCTCCGGTTTGATCTCGACTTCCTGCACCGGCTCAACCACTTCGAGTTGGGACTGCTGTTTTTTATGGATGGCATACGCCAGCCCGGCGGATATGGCGGCCAGGCTCAGGAAGGCAAAATTCGGCATACCCGGAATCAATCCCATGATAGTCAGTATCACCGCGGTCACCACCAGCGCACGCGGGTCCTGAAACATTTGAGAAAAGACCTGGCCACTCATTTCCTGTGAGGCCGATACCCGGGTAACGATAATGGCGGTCGCGGTGGACAGCACCAGCGACGGAATCTGTGCCACCAGTCCATCACCGATGGTTAACAGGGTGTAGTTACGCATGGCATCGGCCGCCGCCATGTCATGCTGCAGAATACCGATTGCCAGTCCGCCTATGATATTGATAAACAGAATCAGAATACCGGCCACGGCATCACCGCGTACAAACTTGCTGGCACCGTCCATCGAACCGTAGAAATCGGCTTCCTGCGCGACCTCGACGCGGCGTTGACGGGCCTCTTCCTGGGTACATAATCCCGCGTTCAGGTCAGCATCGATGGCCATCTGTTTGCCCGGCATCGCATCCAGGGTAAAACGTGCGCTGACTTCCGACACGCGCCCGGCACCCTTGGTTACCACGACGAAGTTGATAATCACGAGGATGCCAAACACCACCAGACCCACCGCATAGTTACCGCCGATAACAAAATCGCCAAACGCTTCAATCACCTTGCCGGCTGCCGCGGTACCGGTATGCCCTTCCAGCAAAACCACCCGTGTTGAGGCGATATTGAGTGCCAGGCGCAACAGGGTCGCCACCAGCAGAATGGTTGGAAACACCGTGAAATCCAGGGGTCTGAGGGCATACACGGATACCAGCACCACAATCAGCGCAAATGCAATATTGAAGGTAAACAGCATATCCAGTGCCATCGGTGGCAACGGGATCACCACCATTGCCAGCATCATGATCACCAGGATTGGTGCGCCGAGTCCGTGGGCACTGAAGCCTCTAATCTGCTGTACCAGGGTTGCCATGTTTAAAATTCCTCCTCACTCGGAACATAGGGGTCAGGGCGCTCCGGAATATCCAGGCCCTGCTCTTTGGCCTGGCGTAACTGGAATACAAAAGCCAGTACCTGCGCCACCGCAAAATACAGTTGTGCGGGGATTTCCTGACCCAGTTTGCTGTGAGCAAACAGGGTTCGGGCCAGTGGTGGCGCCTCAAAGATTTCCACGCCATTGGCGCTGGCTATTTCACGAATCTTGAGCGCGATCAAGTCCTTACCCATGGCCACCACAACCGGCACTGCCATGTTGTCCGGATCATACTTAAGCGCCACGGCGAAATGCGTGGGGTTGGTAATGATGACATCGGCACTGGGCACGTCTTCCATCATGCGGCGTTGCGCCATTTCCTGCTGCAGGGCGCGCACCTTGGATTTAACCTCCGGTTTACCCTCGGTCTCTTTCATTTCATCGCGCACTTCCTGCAAGGTCATCTTCAGTTTTTGACTGTGGTCCCATAACTGGAACGGCACATCGATGGCCGCGATCAACATCAGGGAAAGTGACATCACCAGGAAACTGTAACCAAACAGCCATGCGGCATGACCCAGCCCTTGCAAAAAAGGTTCACGACCCAGGTTGAGAAACTCTTCTGCCTGCGACCACAGGAAGAATGCCGCCATCACCGATACCACAAAAAACTTGGCCAGGGCCTTGACCAGTTCCATCAGGCCCTTGGCTGAAAATATTCTTTTCAGTCCGGCAACCGGATCGAGCCGGTTGGGTTTAAAGGCAATCTGTTCCACACTGAAAGCCCAGCCGCCCAGCATCAACGGGGTAAAAATGGCCACCACGGTCATCAGTGCCAAAAAAGGAAAGATTCCGGATAATGCGGCCCAGATCGCATCACCAAAACGGCTGACCAGGGCTGCCTGGTCAACCAGCTCGGCGCGACTGATATCAAAACCGGCAATCATCATCTGGCTGAGTGAAGCGATGATGTAATGTCCCAGCAACAACAGGCCAGCCGCGCCGATGACCATGACACTCATGCTGTTGAGTTCCTTGGAGCGTGGAATCTGCCCCTTCTGTTTCGCTTCTCTGAGTTTTTTCGGGGTCGGTTGTTCCGTTTTTTCCTGACTGTTATCGTTTTCAGCCATTACAGCCCACCCAGTTGCTGGCTGGCCCGCATGCCGTCGAGCAACAGTTGATTAAAACGTGGTAGCACGGAGGGCAATACCAGCATCAGGATAATAAACCCCATCAGCATGGTCACCGGAAAACCTACCGAGAAAATATTCAGCTGCGGTGCCGCACGGGTCATGATGCCCATCGCCAGCGTAATCACCAGGATCGAAATCAGCGCTGGCAAGGCAACCCACACCGCGCCGATAAACATCTGGCTGGAAAACACGATCAACGACCACAACCCGGTTCTATCCAGTCCTTCAGAGCCTATCGGCAGGGTTTGAAAACTGCTGACCACCAGTTGGATAATCATCAAATGACCACCCAGTGCTAAAAACATCAGCGTGCCCATGATCAGAAAGAACTGTGACAATACCGGTACATTGACCCCATTTGCCGGATCGACCATGGATGCGAAACCAAGACCCATGGTCATGGCGACGGCTTCACCAGCGATGGTTAGGGCAGCCATCACCAGCTGCAGGATAAACCCCATGGCCAGGCCGATTAATACCTGCTGCGCGGAAACCAGCAAGCCTTCAACGGAAAGTGGGTCGAGCGCGGGTACGTCGGGTAACAGCGGCATAACCAGGAAAGCAATCGACATGGCCAGTACCACCCGGATACGCACCGAAACCAGCCGTGTTCCGACCACCGGTATGGCCATCAACATGGCACTGATACGCATAAAAGGCCATAACAAAGAGGCGACAAAAGCACTGGCCTGGGCGGCATTCACTTCAATCATGTCAACCAATCAACCCCGGGATGCTCAGATACAGGCGCCGTGTGTAATCCAGAATCAAATCAAGCATCCACGGACCGGCAATCATGATGGATATGGCCAGTACCAGAAGCTTGGGGATAAAGCTGAGCGTCATTTCATTGATCTGGGTGGCCGCCTGGAACATGCCGATAAACAGACCGATGGCAAGTGCCGATATCAGCATCGGTGCAGCCAGCATGATGATGACATACAAGGCCTGCTGGGAAAGATCGATGACCGTATCGGCATTCATCAGGCATTTACCAGAAAGCTCGATGCCAGCGTGCCCATGATCAGCGACCAGCCATCAACCAAAACGAATAACATCAGTTTGAAAGGCAGGGAGATAATCAGCGGCGACAACATCATCATACCCATGGACATCAGTACACTGGCCACCACCAGGTCGATAATAACGAAAGGTATAAACACCATGAAACCGATCTGGAAAGCGGTCTTCAATTCGCTGGTGACAAATGCCGGCAATAACAAACGCATTGGGGTTGATTCGGGGGAATCGATGGATTCGATTCCGGCGATATCTGCAAACATGCGGATATCCGTTTCACGGGTCTGTGCCAGCATAAACGTTTTAAAGGGCACGGTCGCAATCTTCAAGGCTTCAAAAGCCGAGACCTGTTCCTGTATATAGGGCTGCAGTGCTTTATCGTTAACCTGCTGTAAAACCGGTGACATGATAAACAACGACAGGAACAGTGCCAGTCCGAGCAGTATCTGATTGGAGGGTGTCGAGGCCGTACCCAGCGCCTGGCGTAAGATGGCCAACACGATAATGATTCGGGTAAAGGATGTCATCATCAGCAGAATGGCCGGCAACAACGTCAATACCGTCATCAGCGCCAGTATTTCAAGGGTCACTGAATAGCTCTGACCATCAGCAGCGCCACCACTGACATTGAGTGCAGGGATACCCACCGACTGCGCCTGTGCCGGTAGCATCAACAGCAATCCAGTCAGCAGCAATACTATTCTACTGATCACGTTTGCCATCACTTTGTCCCTTTTTTAACAGCTGGGTGAATTTATCATAAAACTGGTTTTGCTCCAGATTCTCGCCATGCGGCCGTTCAACCCGTTTTTTCATGCTGTGCAGTTTTTCAATACGTCCCGGTGTAATACCCACCACGAACTGTTCATCACCCACTTCAATCAGGGCAATTCTGTCGCGCTGCCCAACGGATACCGCGCTTACAATATTGATCAGCCTATTATCGGCATTCGGGGTAAGCTGCATTTTTTTCAATACCCAGGCCAGCACAAATATCAACAGTAAAATAAAGCCAAGCCCAAGGGTGATTTTGCCTAAGGTGGTGGATGAGACAGGATCCATTTGTGGCACTGCAGATTCGAGATCAGTGGCCATGACCGGCGGCGCCCACAATACGATAAACAGCAACCAGCTTTTCATATCAATAGTACGTTTATTTCAGGTTCTTGATTCTTTCAGCAGGACTGATGACATCGGTCAGCCGAAGACCGAATTTTTCATTCACCACCACCACTTCGCCGTGTGCAACCAGGGTACCGTTCACCAGCACATCGAGCGGTTCACCGGCCAACCGGTCCAGTTCGATGACCGAACCCTGGTTAAGCTGCAACAGGTTTCTGATACTGAGTCGTGTGCGACCGATTTCCATCGAGATGGTGACCGGTATATCCAGAATCACATCCAGCTTTACATCGCCCTGCTTCAGCACAGAGGAATCCTGCAGGGACTCGGCTTCCACTTTTTCAACATCATCGCCGGCACCGGCAGATTCTTCACTAACGCCCTGCTCTTCCATCGCTGCCGCCCATTCATCGGCCATTGCATCCTGGTCCACGGCTTGTTCAGTTTCGTCGCTCATTTCTCTTTCTCCTGACTCTCTTCAATGGCTGTCGTAGTCACTGATATCATTAATCTGTTGTGTTTTGCGGGTGTTTTTTATTGCCCTGGATAGTGGCTAACACCTTGTCTTCGGGTTCATAGAGTTCTGAAAACTCTTCAATCTTTATCGCGGCATTGCCCTGATGTTCACCGTATTTTCCGCGCATGATGGGCATGTCATCGGTCATCAGGCTCACCATTTCGGGCATATCGATCGGAATGATGTCGCCTGCCTGCAGGTTAATCAGGTCCGAGATCTTGAGTTCCTTTTCTGCAAACAGCGCGTTCAGTTCCACCTTGGCATGCATTAATTCCTCTTTCAGCAATACGGCCCAGCGGTCATCGGTTTCGCCCATGTCGCTTTGCACACCGGCATCCAGAATAGAGCGAATGGGTTCAATCATGGAATACGGGAACACCACGTGAATATCGCCACCGCCACCTTCCAGCTCGATATGAAAACTGGAGACGACAATCACCTCGGTAGGGCTGACGATATTGGCCAGATGCGGATTGACTTCATGGTTGTGGTAACTGAATTCAACTTCGAGGATGGGTTCCCAGGCCTTGGTCAGATCAACAAAACACATCTGCACGACTTTTTCGATAACACGTAATTCCGTGTTGGTGAATTCGCGTCCCTCGATCTTGGCATGGATGCTGCCATCCCCGCCGAAAAAGTTATCCACCACGATGAATACCAGCTTGGGATCAAGCATTACCATTCCGGTACCTTTTAGCGGTGCCATCTTGATCAGGCTCAGGCTGGTAGGCACGAACAGGGTGTGTATATATTCAGAAAACTTGATCATCTGAATACCATTGATGGAGATCTCGGGGGTTTTTCGCAACATGTTGAAAAAACTGACCCTGAAATAGCGCGCAAAGCGTTCATTGATCATTTCCAGCGTGGGCAGACGACCCCGGATGATGCGTTCCTGATTATTAAAATCAAAATTCCGCGCCTCTCCGTCGTTCAGATCTTCCTCAGTGGAAGTATCTATCGCACCGTCGTCCACTCCATGCAGCAGGGCATCAACTTCATCCTGGCTTAATATGTCTGTACTCACAAGGCAATCCCGTTGATTTTATTGCATGACAAAATTGGTGAAGAACACATTATCCACCTCACCCCCTGAGCCGTATTTGTTGATGACCTCCTGGATGGACTCAAGAACCTTTTTCTGCAATGCCTGTTTGCCTTGCGGGGAACGTAGATCGATGGATTTCTGTTGACCGAACAACAGGGTCAGGTTATTGCGAATCAGGGGTTTATGTTTTTCCAGGTCGGCGGTGACATCATCCGCATAGGTCAATACATGGATCTGTACCTGCAGAAAACCGACCGGGTCTTCCGGGGCGAGGTTGACGGTAAAGGGTTTTAACTCGACGTAAGACGGATCACCCTTGACCGGTTCGGCCGGTTCTTCGGCGACGGCCTGATCTGAACTGTCACCACCCAGCAGCATTAACGTGACACCCACCGAAATGCCTACCAGCAACACTGCGCCAACAATGATCAAAATGAGTTTTTTCTTGCCACCCGATGCCTGTTCGGCTTCTTCGGCCTTTGGTTTGTCTGCCATGTTTATCTCCTGTTATTACAGAAGTTATTAGCAAACTTAATGCCATGTTATTTTATTGTTATATTTCAGTTACTTATTAATACTCAAAAAGAGAATGACAGTTAATTGACGCTTTTTCAGCATCCCCGTAAACGGCTAATTGACAGGTAACCAGCGGTTTCACGGCTAGCTGCAACTTTCACAGCATTATCATGTTGAAGCAGTCGCTTTTTTGCTGAATAATCTGGGATCAAATAAACCACAACAGGGAATCATCCAATGGCCTCCACAATCTATATCAAAATACAGGGAAATGGTAATGTCACCACCACGGGTTACGAAGGTTATACGCAGGTAAAATCAGTCGATTTCAGCGCCAGTGCTTATGACATGAATGCCACCGGAAGCACCCAAAGGGGTTCATTAAACCTAAGTAGAGTCAAGGTGACCAATAGTGTGGACTCGTCTTTTATCTATAACCTCGGTCATCTGCATACCAATGCCCAGTGTGACATAGATATCAAGTTCACGCGCAGTTATGGAGAAAAAACCAAGGATTTTTTAATTTTTGAATTACGCCACTGTTCAATTACGGATGTCAACTTTTCCATAGATGACAATGGAGATCCTATCGAAACCTTTTCCATCAGTTACCAGGAAGGCCATTTTATAGCCAATGATTTTGATGCCACGGGAAATCCGCTTGCCGGCGGTATCTCACAGACCCTAAGCCGTCCCCGAGGAGTATAAACCGTACCCTCTACCCTCGTAACAGATACACCAGGCGGGAGGCCCATCAGAGTGGTTTCAGACTTTTCAAAACTGAAAAGAAAACGCCATCCAATGCCCGATTACATCAAAACAGCATTGAAAAATAGTGGCCTTATGAAGGATTATCAAGACCGCCCAGCATACCAACAAAATGACTATATCGGCTGGATCGAACAGGCAAAAAGTCAAGAAACAAAAGAAAAAAGACTCACCCAAATGCTGGAAGAACTAGAATTGGGTGGCGTCTACATGAAAATGCGACATCTTTCTTCGGCTAAGAAATGAAACCTGCGGCCTAATAATGGCAAAAGCCAGACCTGAAAATTTCCCCGCCTCAATTTTGTTGGCCCGGGCTTTGATGCTAACGCTGCAGCACCCATCTTAAAAACCTTAGGCATTACGCAAAGTAATCAATCCGTCCATCGTTCAGGTGTACTGCCATTTCGGTCCGGATGCTGTCTGTTGACTCGGAGTGGCCGGCTTCTCCCTGGTTTAAATCTGCCATCGAGGACTGGTCCTGTGAATTGTTCCCGTCCTGCGCCATGGATTGTTCACGATGTGACACATCCACATCCACCGAGGCATAACCCGCATCCTGCAGTACTTCCCTCAGCCGTACGCTGGCGGCATCGATCAGGTCGCGGGTTTGCGCATGCTGGGTGTTGATGACGATCAGGGCTGAATCTTCCTTGACCTGAATCTGTATGTCCAGTTTGCCCAGGTGCGGCGGATCGATCCTGATCTCTGCATTATTGAGTTTGTTATTGATTAAAAACGAAACCCGCTCGCCCAGCGCATCGCCCCATTGCGAACTCGGTGTCTGCGGGTTCAGCTGCAGTGATTGCAGTGCGCTCGGCAGATGCTGGCTGGCCAGGGTTTGCGCGGGAGTTTGTAACTGGGCACTGGCAACAGGATTGAGCTGCACTGCACTCATGGCATCCGCACTTTTGTGGTTGATGCCCACATCATTTTTTATCGGGTTATTCAACATGTCCGGCACGGCCGGTTTCAAGCGGTTTTTTTCCAATGACTGGTCAGGCACTTCTTCCAGCTCGACATGCTCCGCCAGCGGCATCATGTCTTCAGCCATCCCTTTTGCCGACTGTTTTAAGGTGCCTTGCACCTGTTCGCCTTTTGCCGCCAGGTTCAGGGCCGGTTCCCGGTGTATGCTGATCGATTCGGTTTTTTCATCCGCTATCGGCAACACGGCGGAAACAACTTGCCGCGGCCTGGGCAAATCCTCTCCGGCTTCAGCTTCAACCTTTACCTGGTTTGACTGGGTTACCTGGATTACAGGCAAAACTATTTCCGGCTGGTTTTCATTGGCTGGTAAGGATTCTATGTCGATACCAGCATTGTCAACCTGCACGACTGCCTTGTCATTTTCAAAATGTGATTTCAGAAATTGCATCCATTGCACCGGTATGTCAGCTTCGTTTTCAACACTTTCAAGGTCTGCCTCAAAGGCTTCAAACATGGCCAACAAGTCTTTGTTTTCAATGACCTGGGCATCTTCCTGGGTAACGATCTCGGTTAATTGCTGATTGACCATGGCCCAGAACTGGCCTTCCAGGTTCATACCCTCGGCGTCTTCTGCAGTTACCGGTTGAGTTGCCAGTTGCTCTGCCAGGAGACCGCCTGCCGCTGATTCCGCAGGAACCAGTAAATCCGAAACCATCGTGCCAGTTGAAATTGTCATTGTGTTTGCCTTTCTGTTTTTCTGCAAATCCAGCTAAGCGCCAGGGGCAGGCTGGATTGTTTATCAATACTGAGAAAGGTAATGCAGCAACTGTGCCAGTTTCAATCGAGTGTGTTTTTGAATAATGAGGGAAAACCGACAGGACCGGCTGGCTCAGGAATTTTTCATGAACAGGCGCATGGCCACTTCATCCATGAACTTCTGTTCGGTTTTATGCTCCTGCTGCATTTCACCGGCTTTGATTCGATCCACCACCTTGTGCATGGCCTCGGAACGTGAACGTTTGACCTTCCAGGCTTTTTGCTTGATCTCGACTTCGCGCCGGGCCATGTCAACAATCTGCTGCTGTTGTTTGATGGTGTCATCCAACTGGGTGATGAAGCGATTAAACTCCTGGAACTGTACCGCCGAAAGAGCCACCGCGTTTGAGGCTGATTGCTGGTCTTCGTAGTCTTTTTTGTAATCCTTTAACTGCTGCAGACGGCCCTGCTGCGTTTTAAGCTGTTGCTGACTATAGGCCACGGCCTGTAACGCAGTTTGCTCATGTTGGTCCACATGCTTGACCACCGGTTCCAGTTTCTTGGTTCTTGTCATCACTTATCGGCCGTTGTTCACTTGTTTTGAGGCGCCGGGGTATTGATCGGCGCCGACACGGACTTGGCGTTATCCACCAACTGCTGTAATTGAGTATAGCTTTCAGCCAGCGATACTGCCTGACTCATATCCTGTGACAGGAAACTCATTAACTGGGGCTGCAACTGGATCGCTATGTCGATCTCCGGATCGGACCCCGCCTGATAGGCACCGACATTGATCAAATCGCGGTTTTGCTGGTACAGGCTGTAATGTTTGCGGAATTGTTGTACCCGGAACTGATTGTCTGCATCGGTGATCTGCGGTGCCAGGCGGCTGATGGAAGCCTCGATATCGATGGCCGGGTAGAGCCCGGATTCAGCAAGCTGGCGTGATAACACGATATGGCCATCGAGTATGGCGCGCGCGGAATCGGCGATCGGGTCATTGTGATCATCCCCTTCCACCAGCACCGTGTAAAACGCGGTAATGGAACCGCCTTTTTTATCGCCGTTACCGGCGCGTTCCACCAGTTGCGGCAAACGGGCAAACACCGATGGCGGATAACCCTTGGTGGCCGGCGGTTCACCGATGGCCAGGCTGATTTCACGCTGCGCCTGGGCAAAGCGGGTCAACGAATCCATTAACAGCAAGACGTTTTTGCCCTGGTCGCGATAATATTCGGCAATACTGGTCGCCTGCATGGCGCCGTGAATGCGCATGACCGGCGATGAATCGGCCGGTGCCGCAACCACGACGGATTTTTTCAGGCCTTCTTCACCCAGTATCTCCTGAACGAATTCACGCACTTCTCGACCCCGCTCACCAATCAGTCCCACTACCACAATGTCGGCGGCGGTGTACTTGGTCATCATGCCCAGCAATACGGATTTACCCACCCCGCTGCCGGCAAACAGCCCCATGCGCTGGCCACGACCGATACTGGTCAGGGCATTGATCGCACGCACCCCCACGTCCAGCGGTTCACGAATGGGGGTTCGGCTCAAGGGATTGATTTCACGACCTTCCAACGGCACCGACTGGCGGGTTTTCAATGGGCCTTTACCGTCCAGGGGGCGACCGCGGCCATCCACCACCCGCCCCAATAATTCGGGGCCAACATTGACCGCGGAAGAATGACTGGTGGGGATCACGCGCGAATTGGGCACCAGTCCGCGTATGTCACTGGTGGGCATCAGGTAGAGTTTTTCACCGGCAAAACCCACCACCTCGGTTTCCACCGTCTGTCCACTGGGTGTCACCACGTCACAACGTGCGCCGATCGGTGCCTGGCAGCCTTCGGTTTCCAATGTCAGCCCCACCATGCGGGTCAAAACACCTTCGACCTGGGGTTTCCCACAGGCATTGTCACAGCTTGTGCTGATGTTTGACAGCTTGGCGGCCCAGCTGGCAACAGCCTGGTCAATCAGTGTCTGGCTCATCGCTATCCTCGCTACGTTCCCCGCCTAAAATGGAGGCAGCCAGTGCCTGCAGGCGATTTTCCAGGGTGGCATTGATAACCGATTTATTCGATTTTATTTCACAACCGCCGCGGGTGATCATCGGGTCTTCGACCAGCTTCCAGCTCTGTTCGTCGTCTATTTCATCCAGCTGCAGGGTACTTCTGACCATGTCTGCATCATCCGGATTCAGGTAGATTTTTATGTTGCGCGAACTGGCGGGCAGCAATTGCACCGCTTCGCGAATCAGCGCGATGATCTCGCCGGGTTCTATGCGTATCTCGCGTCTCACCAGTTGCTGGGCCAGGGTTACCGCGAGCAACGATAACTGTTGCTCAACTTCTTCATTGAGAGACTGCAGCGGGTGCTCAAAAAAATGAATGATTTCCTGCAAGCGCGATTGCAATTCCGCATTTTCCTGTTGCGCTTGCCGGAGGCCTTCCTGGTAGCCTTCCTCATGCGCCTCGCGATGCCACTGTTCGATGTCTTCTGCGGTGGGAATGGAGGATTGTTCGCCTACCTCTCCCTCTGCTTCGGCCGGTGAATCCTCGTGTCGAAAAACACTGCCCGGGCCAGAATCCATGGTCGGGATCGACCATTTTTCAACCTTGACGTCGTGTTGCTTCAGTATCTTGCGGGTTTCTGCGTTCATGGGTTGTTATTCAAAGGAGTAGGCAAAACCTGCCGCCATAGCGCTACACCATTTCCTCGCCGCCTCCACTGAGCACAATGTCGCCGGATTCTTCCAGGCTGCGGGCCACAGCCAGAATCTCTTTCTGTGCCGCTTCCACTTCACTGAGCTTGACCGGCCCTTTGGCTTCCATATCCTCAACCAGCATTTCGGCGGCGCGCGATGACATGTTCTTGAGAAATTTCTGCTGAAATTCCTCATCGATGCCCTTCAGGGCCAGGGTGAGCAGGTCGGTCGAGATTTCACGCAGCATGGTCTGTATACCGCGATCATCCAGATCACGCAGATTATCGAATACAAACATCAGGTCTTCGATGCGGGTGGCTAGGTCCTCGTTCTCGGTTCGTACCTGCTCCATCATCTTGTTCTCAATCGAGGTATCGATAAAGTTAAGAATATCGGCCGCGGTTTTCTCACCGCCGACCATGGACGACTTGACGTTGTCATTATCCGAGAAATATTTTTCCATGATCGAGTCCAGCTCTTTCACAGCGGCCGGTTGCACGCCGTCCAGCGTGGCGATTCTCATGAGGATGCCGGCACGGGTGTTTTCCGGCAGGTTACTGAGCACCTCGGCCGCACTGTCGGGTTCGAGGTAGGACAGAACGATGGCGATAATCTGCGGATGTTCCAGGCGAATGATTTCAGCGATGGATTTAGGGTCCATCCATTTAAGGGCTTCCAGTCCGTTACTGCCGCTGCCCATCAATATTCGATCGATGACATTACCGGCCTTGTCGCCCAGTGCTTTTTCCAGCATGCCGCGGATGTAACTGTCGTTACCGATACCCAGAGCCGTCTGGTTTTCCAGCAGGTCGAGAAAATCATTGAGCACAAACTCAACCATGGGGCGGGTGACATTTTCCATCGTCGCCATGGCCGCGCCGACGATCTGTACCTGCTTCGGGTTCATGTGCTGCAGTATCTGCGCGGCCACCTCTTCGCCCAGGGTCAGTAATAACAACGCGGCTTTTTCCACGCCACCCATCTTGGGCAGGGCGACATCCGTATTCGCGGCGGTTTCTGTCATTGCGGCTTCACTCATTGCTCTTCATTCACCCACTGCTTCATCACATTGGCCACCCGGGCCGGATCATCCATCACCAGGGTTCGTGCCATTTCCACTTTTTGTTCGTGGGTGGCATCGCTACGTCGTATCATGGCGGCCGTTGAGTTGGGGTCTTCCGGCATGACCTGCATGTCCGCGCCCTGCCCTCCGGGCTGACTGACAGCCATTGCGGCCGTCGTTTCCTCAGCTTCTTCACCGGTTTGCGGGTCAATGCGTTTTTGTTCGACCTCGACCTTGTTGGGATTGAGCGATCTCAGAAAGGGACGCCCGAATACCAGGTAAACAATCAAAACACCTATCGCGCCGAGTATCTGCTTGGCCAGATCCCACACCCAGGATTCCTGCATCAGGCTCTTCCACATGGGTACTTCGACGGTTTCAACCGGTTCCGATATAAAAGCCTGGTTGATGACACTGACACTGTCCCCGCGATTCTGATCAAAACCGATGATCTCTTTGATCAGGCTTTCAAAACGTTTGATCTCTTCTTCGCTGTAAGGCACTTTTTCACTGCTGCCATCATCCTTCAACTGGGTTTTTGAATCGATCAGCACCGCCACCGACAGGCGCAGTATGGTACCGCTGGGGTTGCGCGTGTGACTGATCAGGCGGTCAACTTCAAAGTTGCGTGTGGCACTGCGATTCTGATTGGCGGGTAACTGGGCAGCAGTCGCGTCGCCCTGAGCCGCCTCGGGATCCGTCGTGCCGCTACCCGGCGGCTGATTGCTCAACGC
>JANTFY010000037.1 GCA_024763185.1 Gammaproteobacteria bacterium
GGTGCAGCCATCGGGGTGGCTCTCAGTCTGGTTATCGTGTTTGTTCTGCAACAAGCCGGGATTACCTTTTCTTTCGGGCGCCAGAGTGGGTTGGTGCTGTATCCCGTGCTTGCGTTCAAGGATATCCTGTTTGCCTCGGCAATGGTTACCGGGGTCGCAGTACTGGCCAGTGTGCAGCCGGCATGGAAGGCCTCCCGCATGGACCCCATCGAGGCGCTACGTCATGTTTAACAGGGTGGAAACCATGAAAAGATTGCTCATCGTTGTTGCGTGTTGGCTGCCTGCCATGCCGGCATTTGCCGTAGACGGTGATGCCTTGCTGGTGGATATCGACCGGCGCCTGCAACCGGAAGCCTACGAGATGTACCGCAAGCTCATCAATATCGAGCCCGATGGTGACCGCAAGGAGTTCGTGCTCTATACCGTCAAGCAGGGCAAGGACAATGTCGTGGCACTGTTCCTGGACCCACCCAGTGAGAAGGGCCGCAGCAGCCTGCGCCAGGGCGAGAACATGTGGCTCTACATCCCCAATGTCGGCAAGCCCATTCGCATCACCAGCCTGCAATCCGTGGTCGGTGGTGTGTTCAATAACTCTGATCTGCTCAGGCTGGACTACAGTACGGAATACGGGGTGGAATCCATGGTGGAAGAAGGCGGACAGTATCTGCTCGAACTGAAGGCCAGGAACAGGTCCGTGGCCTACGACCGGCTCAAAATGTGGGTCGATCAGCAGACACGTGTGCCGATCAAGGTAGAGGCCTATGCCGCGAGTGGTCTGCTGATCAAGACCCTGCATTACAGCAAGATAAAGGATTTCGGCAATGGTATCGTACGTCCCGCGATGTTGGAGACTGACAGCCCGCTGTACAAGGGCTATAAGTCGGTCATGCTGTTCGATGGTATCAAGCCACGCGACTTCAGTGATGAGGTTTTCACACTCAACTACATGTCCCGAGTAGGCGAGCTGCGGAAATGAGACTATGGTTGGCTGCACTCTGCTGTCTGCCCATGCTGGTGCAGGCAGAGGAGTTCAGTTTCGACGTCTCCAGCTACGAAAAAAAGCCCTATGAGTGGGGAGGCTATCTCGAGACGGCCGGTGAGTACCTGTGGCTGGACCGGGATGCTGCGTTCTACAACCTGACATTCCCCTCGAACGACCGCCCCGGTTCCTTTGACCGCTATCGCGGGGTGCTGGAACTGGAGGGATTGTTTCGGTTTGAGAAAAGCTCCCTGCATTTCCGTGGTCACGCGGAAGCGCGGGATGAATATTTCGCAGATGAAAATGATGCCAGCGTCTACGAGCTGTATTATTCGGCGCGTCCGAGTGACCGACTTTCGATGGAGGCGGGCAAGCGTGTGCTCAAGTGGGGTAAGGGGTATGCCTGGAATCCGGTGGGATTCCTGGAGCGTCCAAAGGATCCAAACGATCCGGACCTGAGCCGCGAGGGTTTCGTGCTAGCTGCCGCAGATTACGTGCGCAGTCTCGACGGAGCACTGAAGACCGTGGCGTTTACGCCGGTTATCCTGCCGGTCACCGACGATATCAACACTGACTTCTCTCCCGATAATGATGTCAATTTTGCTGCGAAACTGTACCTGCTGTACCGTGACACGGATATCGATTTCTATGTGCTGGGTGAGGGGAGTCGCAGTGCGCGCTTCGGGGTGGACTTTTCACGTAACCTGACGCCGAACTTCGAGATTCACGGTGAACTCGCCTACATTGACAATCAGCGTATCCTCACGATTGATAGTGCCGACCAGCTTGCGGTGTCGGAGAAGGATGTAGTTCGCGCACTGCTGGGCCTGCGCTACCTGACGCAGAACGATATTACCTGGATTGTCGAGTATTTTCATAACGGGGCGGGCTACAGCGAAAGCGAGCTTGAACGTTTCTTTACCCTGGCCAGCGAGGATTCGTTGAGTTCCCCGGCATTGTTCAACCTGGCTAAGCAGGCGCGAGAGGCCGGTTACGGTGCACCGAATCCTGGGCGAGACTATCTTTATCTGCGGGCAACTCGGAAAGACCCCTTCGATATTGTTTATCTGACTGCAGGGTTCACGAGCATCCTGAACCTGCAGGATGAAAGTTTTTCGCTGACACCTGAACTCGTTTATACCGGCATCGTAAATACGGAAACCCGACTGAGATTTACCTGGCTGCAGGGTAGCAGTAACTCCGAATTCGGTGAAAAGCAGAATGAGCGCCGGCTTGAGCTGAGATTCCGGTATTATTTTTGATATCGGCGCGCTTTACTGAACATGGTATTTTTCATGGTATTACCGTTTAGCAAAAAAATAACATATTGAAAATAAAAGCTGAAAATGGCTTATTGATAATAAAGTGGGAGTGACCGGTACTGGCAGGCAATAGCTGGCACTGGCTGGCATTCGCAAGTACTAAATCGTACGGTCTACCACATGAGTATGAATGCGATGGACTAGTCTGGCTATTTCAGATGACGTTGAGGGTCCTGGCGGCCATGCAGTACTCGGATGATTTCAACTTTACTAGATATCACACGGTAAAACAGGGTATGGCTTTCAAAGGGGAGACTTCTGATGTCTGGTAGCAGCTCGGGGCGTTCAGTTCCTATCAGTGGCTGTTGAGTCAGCAACCAGAAATGGTTCTTAATACCGAACAGGTAGCTATCGGATTTTGCCTGCCCCCATTGTCGCAGTCCGTATTGGTATATGTCCTTGAGGTCATTTATAGCCGCAGGCGCAATTAAGAGCTGATGGGATGCCATGAAGGTTAGCGTTTGATGTCGTCAAACAGGGTGTCGAGTGCTGACTTTGATTCGATTTCGATACCTTCTCCACGGTCCATCTGGTCTACCCCGACTTTCAGTTGCTCACGAAGTCGAGCCAGTTTTAGCTCGTAAATCCAGTCTTCATGGGTTTCCATAAAACGGAGTGCTTCACGGATGACTTCACTGGCATTGTTATACAGGCCGGTTTCCACTTTTGCTTTAACGTGAGATTCCAGTTCGGGAGTGAGTGATATATGCATAATGACCTCCAGGGTCAGATACTAACACCAACAATGCTAGCCAGAATTACAAAGATTGTCAAAGTTTGTATTGTCTAGTCGAGGAGGTGACGGGAGGTGCTATGTACCAGTGCTCAATAGGCGCATTTCAAGTATTTTGAAGAATTTTCTGAACATGGTATTACCGTTTGGCAGGAAAATAAGTCATTGAATATAATGGATAAAAAAGGCTTATTGATAATAGAGTGGGAGTGACCGGCACCCACAGGTAATAGCTGGCAGCGGTTGGTAATTCGGCTGATGAGTTCGCTGATGCTATTTCCACATTAAACAATCAGGCAATCGTATGGAATATTCAGACCTTCATGCAGTTTCTTGATCATTGGCAATGTCAGGTTGCGCTTCTTGTTAAGTACTTCGGAAATACGTGCGCGAGTCCCCAAGTAAGGTTCTAGATCTTTACGCGTGAGACCTTTTTGCTCCATCAGAAATTTGATGGCCTCAACAGGATCGGAAGGTGGAATCGGGTAGTGTTCTTCTTCATATTTTTCAACGAGCAATACGAGAACATCGAGTTCATCTCCTTCTTCTGTATTGCGTTTAGCTCCCCAGAGTTCATTAATACGCTCAAGCGCCTGGTTATAATGGGTCTTGTTTTTAATGGGTTTGAGGTTCATTAGTCAGGTCTCATATATTTTCGATGTCTTCGATATCATCATATTGCTTATGTGTGCCTACAAATCGTATAAGCATTCCATGTCGTGAGTAATCGGTTAGTACAACAATGCGGTATTTATTCCCGCAAACATTAAAGACAACTCGGTTGTTCTTCAGAATGCTCGTATTGCGTAAATCCGCTTTAAGTTCATGCGGAGAGTTCCACCCTGCATTCGAGCAGTAGTTATACCATTCAGTCATCTGTTTCCTGGCATCACGATATTTTGGATTGCTTTCCCAGAATGCTCGCAGCATGGATTTGGCGATGACTCTCATGAGCTGATATTAGCATGATCCCATAATGGGAGCAAGTTGCTGCTTGATGTCGGACAGGTACTGTGAATCAGTGTTCAATCGGAGATTTTTTCGAGCATTTTGAAGGATTTTCTGGCCATGTATTTTTCATGGTATTACTGTTAAGTAGTAAAATAAGCCATTGAATATAAAAGATAAAAAAGGCTTATTTACAATAGAGTGGGAGTGACCGGAATTTGCAGGCAATGACTGGCACTGGCTGGCAACAGCAGGCACTTACCGCCTATAAAGTGTTTGCTGTAAATTAGGACGTTGGAGAGCATCGCCGCCTGGCACGGCTACCTGAAGAAGCTGCGTATGGACAATGGCACGGAGTTTATCTCGCCGCTGGAATTCAGATAATTCAGTGATTATTCGTCAAATACCAGTTTCATCTTGCGCGCAACTTTCTTCAGTCGTTTATCGCCTGTCCAGAGCTTGGCGTTTTCCGCCAATGCGGTTGCAGCAAGCAGATGGATATCAATATAACCGACTCCCAGCCCCATCAGTTGATTGCGTTCGATAAAGTGCAGTGCCTCTGCCGGAGAGGCGACTGGTGACTGTGGAAGGTCATTGAGCAGTCTGAGAATTTCATCGCGGTTGCGCAAATTTCCGCATGCCAGTTCACCTGTGACAAAGGGGTGTGCCAGTACCTGGCTTTGGTCAAGTAAATCAGCAACCTGGGTTTCACCTGAGCGTAGATGCTCAATCCAGATCGAAGTATCGACCAGGATCATTTTGCTGGATCGGACTGGCGACGAGGTATTGGTTTCAGTTGAGGCTCGCTTCCTCCCAGCCGCGCCAACCGGCGCGCGCTTTCTCGTTCAATCAAGGCGCGCAAACCTTCTCGAACAAGCGCAACTTTCTCGCTCACCCCGGTAATCCGTTGAGCTTCCGCCAGCAATTGGTCGTCGATATTCAGAGTGGTTCTCATGAGCAATTCCCCTTACTGTAGAGCATCAAAAAGGACATCAAATGATGTTATATTAGATGCACTGATTATGCAAGGTGGTGTCGTTGACTCGCGCCTAAGTCACAGTCATCAACAATAACCGATAACAGAACTTGCAGCTTAGTGGCATATAGAACTGTAATGTTCAGTGGCAATTGGCAGCAATTTCTGAGCATGGTATTTTTCATGGTATTATCAGTGGGAGGGGAAATAAGTCATTGAATATAAAAGATAAAACAGGCTTATTGATAATAGAGTGAGAGTGACAGGCAATGTCTGGCACTGGTGGGCAACGACGGGCATCAAGCATTCCTCTATACGGATAGAGAACAATATAAGAACATTCGGTTCTCCATGGAATGGAGAGCGACATGCATCAAGCAGCGATCACGGACCGGTCGCCACACAGCCCACCTTACAAGCGTCATCGGCCGGAACAAACACTTCTCCATCAAATCATTGAGCGGCATTACCCGAAATTCAAGGATGTGGTGGCCATGCAGGGGAAGTCCTGGCCAATGCTCGTGCAACAGGAATTTTACGATTAACTCAAATGCGGACGGTTGGAACATGTGTTTTGCGGGTGCAATGCCGCGAATGCCATCATGAAAACCCGGTCGCGTTCAGTTGCAAACGTCGCGGCTTTTACTCCGGGTATCCTGCCCTCCGCCTTTGGACCAGCCTACGGCTGTTCTAAATCGCTCCCGGCGATTTTGTCGAACCGCAGGAGCGACCATAGCCAAACTGGCAGCCCTTGTTCCAAAACCCAGGGTGAACCTGACCCGGTTTGCTCCTATCATCCCTGATACTCACCCACTGCGTGGGCCAGCAGAAGCTGTCCAAAATCATTCCCGATGATTTTTGTCATGGCGTATTTGCCCCCAACACAAACATCGGGTAGATGTGACGCCGGCCAAACGCGGCAAAGGCCGCGCCCGAAAGGAAAACGAAGACAAAACACCCGAACAGCGGCACCGGGCCATGACCTGGGCACAGTGCCTTAAACGGGATTGACGGGATGCATCCCTGTATCCCACACTTCGGGCGGCAAAAGCCGTCCAAAATCATTCCAGATGATTTTGTCAACATCGATGTCTCGGTCTGTCCAAAGTGTGGCGGTGACTCCAGGGTGACCGCTCCTGTGAATCCTGCACTCGCGGCATTAGTGCATCCAAGCACGTCATCGCCTGTATTGAGGATCAGCAGATCATCGACAAGATACTGGCTTACCTCATGAAGAAAGGCGCATTACCGCCACCACCCGAGTTGCTTCCGGCAACGCGGGACTCACCAGATTCAGACTGGTTTACATAGCGCTGGGTTTTCAGACTTCTCTACACGGTACAGCAACAGCAGGTTAGGTTGCCTGGTGGGGTATTGCCTGAACCAGGCCGGAAGGTCAGGAAGACAGTGGAAGAGGGCGGATTCAGCCGGAAAACCAGGGGTTTGAATAGATTGAGGCCGGATAGACGAATATGTCAGGCATATCCAGCCTTCAGTTCTCAGCTTTGATATACAGGGGTGTGGTGGTTATTCTCCTTATACTTTGTGAAGGCTGTGCTCAAAAAAGCGCTGTGCATAAAAATCGCGGCAGGCAATCTGGGCGATTTTCGAATCGATCATGTCGGATTCGATCGATGTATCGGCCAGCGGAATTAGCAGCCGATAAATACCAGCGTGCGGCGGAGCATACGGGTCTTTCGGAATTTGCTCGATGATGAGTTCGAATTGCTCGAAATTATAATGACCAATCAATGCCTTCAGGGCACCATAATCCTGCCCATCCAGCTCGCTGATGATCTGTTCCAGCTGATGTTTTGATTTCATAGCCCCTCCGGAAAAGAACTGCGATCAATTCAATGACAAGTACTGATCGAGTTGTGGCCGCATCCGTTCGACACAGGCTCGCCCTTCTTCGATTGCCATCTCGGCCTGATCAAACTCCATCAGCCCCAGATGCGCCAGACGGGGAGTCAGTGTGATTTCCGGCGGATCGCCTGCCATTCGACTGCGGGTCACCCGGTCCTGCATGATATTGATCGAACTGGCCATCACTTCAAAAACCCCGGGGCCGCTGCGACTGCGTCCCAGCATTTGCGATAGCATCGCTTCTTTTTGCTCGCTGAAGCTGGTCGTGATCTGACTGGAAATCCTGCTCCAAAGATCATTGTCTTTGGGTGGATCTCTTTTTTTCTGAACGGGAGGTTTGCGGGTATTTCGCTGTAGATGCTTGCCGACAAGACCACCATTCAAATTAACGGCAATGACGATTTCCGCTCCCATCGCGCGACATAATGAAACCGGAACCGGATCAACCAGACCACCATCCACCAGCCATTGTCCATTTGTTTCAAACGGTGAAAACAACCCGGGTAGCGCCGCCGAGGCGCGAATGCTATCGAGTACACTACCCTCACGCAGCCAGACTTCACGCCCGGTATGCAAATCGGTTGCGACCGCAGCAAACTTGAGTGGAAGATCCTGAATATCAATGCCACCCATCAAACTCTGGGCATACTGTATAATTTTATCCCCGTGAATCAACCCGCCCTCAAGCAACGATACATCCATCAATGCCAGAATATCTTTCCAGGTGAGTCCCAGCACCCAGTTTTCCAACTCATCCAGCCGCTGGCTGGCATAAGCCGCACCCACCAGTGAGCCGACTGAACATCCAGTCACTATACCCGGTACGATGCCGATCTCTTCCAGCGCCCTGAGCACACCGATGTGCGACCAGCCGCGTGCCGAACCACTGCCCAGCGCGATTCCAATGCGAGTATCGGGTGTCACAGTTGGTGTTTCGTCACTATTTTGGATATTCATTGGTCCTATCATACTCCTGAATCGTCACCATGAACTCGACGGCCGCCAGCATGAAAGCGCTGCTGATGCCTAGCCATTGCCACTCACTGCCAAAGAGTGGCGCGTCGGGCAATACCAGTATCCCCGTGAATAGCAGCTCTCAATAAAAGAACTCCTGCCATTTTGATGTCCCTTATTTACCCACAGTACCAGAAAAATTTCCGGCATGATGGCGAGTGATTTATCTTCGCCGCTCAAAGCTGCAGAAAGCGCCTTCCAGGAGTGATCACTGGAGTCATCAAAGCACTGGCTCGCACCATTAATCACTGCCTTGATGAGGTGTCGGATGCCGCTAAAAAATTATCGCGCCCACAGACTTTTGATGCCTTGTTGCTTCATTCTTGCGACATTTTCAAACCCGTGCTCCACCAGTGAATACACTGCCGGCACCACGATCAGGGTCAACAGGGTCGAACTGATCATGCCGCCGATGACGGCGACCGCGAGCGGCCGGTTGGTATCTGAACCGGCACCGACACCCATAGCGGCCGGCAACATCGAGATGATGATGGTCAGAGAGGTCATCAATACCGGGCGCATACGAATTGGGCAGGCTTCGAGCAGGGCTTCATCGATACCCTTGCCGGCCGCACGCAACTGATTGGTCAGATCGATCAGCAGGATGGAATTTTTCGCCACCAGCCCGACCAGCAACACCATGCCGATCATCGAGTAGATATTGAGCGAATCGCCGCCCAGCCACAGGCCAAAGATGGCACCGATGATCGCCAGCGGTTGCGCTGTCATCACGATCAACGGCTGGGTGAACGAATTGAACTGGCTGGCCAGTGTCATGTACACCAGAATCAATCCGGTGGCGAACGCGAACATGATGTAACCGACGGTTTTGCCAAATTCCTTGGCGCGACCAATCAATTCAACCTGATAGCCGGTGGGCAGGATTTCCTTGGCATGCTGCATGACGATTTCGGCCGCATCGCCTTCCGGAATGGTCGGCGTGGCAAAGAATGTTGCCGCATATTGCAACTTGTAACGACCGATCGACGCCGCCCCCAGTTTCGGTACCAGTGTGGCGACGCTATCCAGCCGCACCAGATCACCACTGCGATTGCGCAGGAAGATATTATTCAGATCTTCGGGTGTTTTCAGCATGGAAGAAGCCTCGAGACGAATATCGTAACGCTCGCCATCGCCTGGATCATCGTTGTATTTGGCGATATCCAGCCCGCCCACCAGCACGCGCAGGGTATTGCCGATGGTGAACGTGTCGAGTCCGGTATCGCGTGCTTTTTCACGATCCAGCTTCAACGTCACCTGCGGCATGTCGAGTTGCAGGTCGGTATCGAGCGTACCGATTTCGGGAATAACCTGCAGGCGTCGGGTCAATTCGCGGGACAATTCGGCCACCTTGTTCAGGTTCGGCCCTTTCAATACAAACTGCAACGGTTCACCACGTTGTCCGCCGACGATGGGCACGGGTGCGGCAAAGGCCTTGACCCCGGGGATACTGGCGAGTTCATCGCGCACTTTTTCGAGGATGGCTTTCTGATGCAGATTGCGCTGTTCGCGCGGCTTCAGGCTGACGTATATCTCACCCTGATTGACCTGGCCGCGATCACCGGTACCGATGGTGCTGAACAAGCCAAACACTTCGCTGTGCTTTTTGATCATGTCTTCTACCTGGTGCAAGCGGTCGATGGTGTATTCGATGCTGGAACCGAGCGGGGTTTTGATCGACACGATAAAGCGCGCCTGGTCTTCATCCGGCATGAAACCTTTGCCCAACTGCCCCATGAACCAGCCGCTGCTGTAAACGATGGCACCGGCAATGATCAGGATCAGCAATCGCTGATACAGCGAAAACGATAACATCGCTCGATAGCCGCGCTCCAGCCCACGAAATCCGGTTTCCAGAAACCGATACATCACGCCATGACGTTTGACGATACGCAGATAACGCGCGCACAGCATCGGCGTCAGCGTCAGTGACACAAACAGCGAAATGATGACGCCGATGACTACGACCACGGCAAACGAACCGATAAAACGCCCGATGATGCCTTCCATAAACACCACCGCGCCAAACAGCGATACCAGTGTCAGGGTGGAAGCCAGCACTGCAAACATGACCTGATTGGTGCCTTTTTCAGCCATTTCATCATGCGGCGCATCCGGGTCTTCTTCCATGTGGCGGAAGATATTTTCCAGCACCACGATGGCATCATCCACCACCACGCCGATGAGCAATAACAACCCGAGCAGCGTCATGGTGTTGAAGGTGAATCCAGCAAAGTAAATACCGGCGATAGCCCCCAGCAACGAGACCGGAATCGCGGTGGCCACGATCAGTGTCGAGCGCATATTGCGCAAGAAAAACCACACAACCAGTGCCGCCAGTATCGTCCCTTCCAGCAGATGGCTTTGCAGCGCTTCAATGATGGCAGTGATCAGATTGGCATCATCGACGACGGTGGTCAGCGTCATCGACGGCGGCAATTGCGGCAAAATTTCGGTTTTCAGCCGGTGTTTGGCTTCGTCGATCAGCGCCACGGTATTGCTGCCGGATATTTTCACCAGCCCGAGACCCACCGCCGGTTTACCGTTATAGCTGGCGTATCGGCGAAAGTCCGCCAGACCGTCTTCGAGGGTAGCGACATCGCTCAGATGTACCGGTAATTGATCGCGGTACGCCAGTATCAACTGACTGAGCTGATCGACATCATGGTATTCCAGATCGAGCTTCAACTGATGTTCTTTTCGGACACCGGTGATAAAACCGCCGGGCAGTTTGATATGCTCCATGCCGAAGGCGCGAATGACTTCATCCACGCCGATGCCCTGGGTGGCCAGTTTATCAATATCGAGATTGACCCGAATGGTGCGCCGGCGCTCGCCGGCAATCACCACATCGCCGACACCACTGATGGTTTCGAGCCGTTTCTTGATGATATTTTTGGCATACACATTCAATTGCTGCAGCGTATTATTGCCCTGCAGCGCCAGCCACATCACCGGTTGCGAACCGGCCTCAATCTTTTTCAGCACCGGCGTTTTGGCATCGGTCGGCAGCAGTTGCAATACTTCATTGAGCTTGGCCTGCATTTCATTGAAGGCCGTGTCGATGTTTTTGGATAATTCAAATTGAATCACCACCACCGATACACCGGGCAATGAAGAGGATTGGATACTTTCGATACCTGACACGCTATTGACCGCCGATTCGATGATATTGGTCACCGACGCATCGATAATGTCGGGGTCGGCACCCGGCAAAACCGTGGCCACCGATAGCATCGGAAAATCGATTTGCGGCAAGCGATCAACGCCAATGCGTTGATAACTGATGATGCCAAACAGCACCAGCACCATGCTCAGCATCCACGTCAATACATGGCGCTGGATGGATAACCTGGGCAGATTCATTGCGCTTCACCTGTGGTAGCTTCCTTCACATCGACGTGGGTACCATCGGTCAGGTAGGCCGCGCCATCCAGCGCCAGCTTATCGCCGGACTGTACCCCGGACAGGATTTCAACCCGCCCCTGCTTGCGCAAACCGGTGGTGACTGTAGCTTCAACCGCCTTGTCCTGTTCGATTTTATACACGACAAGACCAGCCGGCCGACGGATGATACTACCTTCGGCGATCACGATGGCATCCGTATGTTCGGCCACGCGCACCTTGCCAATCACGCTGGCACCCGGCTCCCAGCCACCCGGATTTTCGACATCGATAATGACATTGATTGCCAGATTGGACGGTGAAATTTCCGGACTGATCTCGCTGATTTTGCTGACCGCTTCAACACCCGGCATGATGGGTGAGGTCAAATGTACGGTTTGGCCGATTTTGAGGCGAGGTGCCTGCGCCTGTGGAAAAGGCAGCCTGGCCTGCAGCGTGTCGAGTGTGGTGATGCGAAATACCGGCGTACCGGCCTTGAGATAATCGCCGACCGAAACCTTGCGTTCGGTGACCCGGCCTTCGACCGGGCTTATGATACGCGCCTTGGTGATATTTCTATCCGCCTGTTGCAGACGTACCTTTGCGCCCACCAGTTGAGCCTGCAATGAACCCAACTGCGCCTCGGCATCATCCAGCGCCGACTGGTTGGCCGATTTTTGTCGAACCAGTTTCTGTAACCGCTTGACCTGTAACTGTTGCGCCTTGATCAGAGCATGCAGGCGCTCGATATCAGCATCCACCAGTTGTTTTGCCAGGCGAAAGTCGGTGCCATCGATCTCGGCCAGAATCTGCCCTGCCATGACCGATTGACCGACATCGGCCTTGACCGAAATAATACGCCCACCGACTTCTGCGGCAATCAGCGGTGCTGTTTTGGCCAACAGTTTCCCCTGCGACAATTGCCACTCTTCGAGTGTCTGTGTGGTCGCCGCGGTCAGTGTGACTGGGATGCTTTTAATGCTGCTCGCGGGCTCTGCGGCATGCGCAGTAAAAGTGCATAATGACAGCCCGATCAATAGACTGGCGGTTTTCAGGTTAAGCATTGTTTTCATTATTTTCTCCGAGGAAACACGATAGGATATTCATCACCTGACGAGCAATTTGATCAGGATCCCGATGCGCGGGCTGGCTTCCGGGTAAGAATCGGGACAGTGGATTCATTTCGTAGGGCTTGTGGATCATGCCGATAATGATGACGGCAAGCAGGTGCGGGTCAGCCTCCGGCTTCAGTTCTTTGAGCAAATCCATCAGGCCGCTGAATAATGGGGTAAACAGATCCTGCGCCAGATAGCGCAGGCGCTGCTGATCTTCATTGAGTAACTCCCACTGGATCAGGCGGCGAAACTCGGCGTCTTCACTCATTTGCCGACATAAGCACTCGATGAATTGCTGCAGGCGTACTGCAGGTGGCTGCGACAGCATCAGTGTGGGTTTGAGCAGCTTGGCCTTGGCTTCAAAATTGTGCGCCACTGCGGCTTCATACAGTGATTTCTTATCCGAAAAATGGTTATACAGCGCCGGCGCGCTGATCTTCACCGCATCTGCGATATTGCGCATCGAAACGCCGTTATAGCCGTGTTCCGAAAATAACTGAATCGCTACCCGCAGAATGGTGGATTTGGTTGTGTTCAAAAAATTACCTCAGGCTTTTAATTAACGTTCGTTAACATGCGGGCATTATCATTATTTAAAATTGACTGTCAATAAATTCTCACGGATCAAAAGCTGAAGGCGGTAAGGGTTAGATTCTCCGGGCAAGAATAGATAGGTTTGAATACTGCGGGAGCCTGGAATACAACCGTTTATTCTCCTTATACTTTGATTCTGGGGAAATGGAGTGATCAGCGGTCGCGAATACACACGAATTCAATCTTGTTAAACGGAGGGCATTGCGTTTATTCTTTCTATACTTTGCTGGCGAGAGAAAATGAGTCAGGCTACGATTTTAAGCAGGCAGCACAAAATATAGAAAAGAAAAGACCATGAACCAAAACACATTCGCCATATCCGGCCGCATCATCGACGGCCAAACCAAACAAGGTATTCCTGGCCTCCGCATCGAGGCATGGGACAAAGACCTGATCTTCAACGATCTGGTCGGCTCTGTGGAAACAGACCGGCAGGGCCGGTTCAGCATGTCGTTTACCACAGACTACTTTTCGGAGATCTTTTTCGACCGGCGTCCCGATATTTTCTTCAAGGTCTTTCATGGAGAGAAGGAAATTCGGCCCATCAACGCGCCCTTCATCCCAAACATGCAGCCTGGCGAAAGAGAGATCACCATAGAAGTTGATCTCTCCTCCGTTGAAGAGCCGAAAGAGTTTCTGGTCAAGGGCACTGTAAAGGATGAGGCCGGTTCCCCGGAAAGCGGCCTTCTTGTCCGTGCCGCGGATATCGATCTCAGGCGTGAAGAGCCGCTTGGCGAAACGACCACCGATTCGAATGGCTACTACGAAATTACCTATACCCCGGAACAATTCGCCCGGGCCGAGAAGAAAAGCGCCGACTTGGTTGTACGGGTCTTCGATGCTCAGGGGGAAATTCTGGCTCATTCGAGTATCAGGTATAACGCCAATCCGACGGAAGAGATCGATCTGGTGCTGGGAAGCGGTATCATCCACGAGCCATCGGAATACGAAAAACTGATCAGAGAACTGTTGCCATTGCTCAACGGCCTCGGATTTGCCGAACTCGAAGAGAGTGACGAGCATCACGATATCTCCTTTTTGAGCAGTGAGACCGGACTTGATGCGCAGCGCATAGGCGCTCTCGCTGAAGCCCACCGTTTTGAAGATTACGCAAGAGATAAAATCGGAGAAACAACAGCCGACCCATTCGCTCTCACGGCCCCTGTATTTTACGGGCTCTTCCGGGAAGGAATGCCGACAGAGATACACGCGTTGCTTTCTCAAAGTCAAGAGTTGATTCAACGCGCACTGCTGAAAGCAATATCGGCGAACATTGTACCTTCGGAAATCGAAGAGAAGATTGACATCATTCTCGATCAGTTGAAAAGTCTCGTTCCCTGAATTCATAGAATAACTGCAACGCCTGAACCTGAAAGGGAGCCAGTTGCCGCCTAGAATGGGTGGCTCTGACCCCAAACCCAGACAGGCATGCACATGAGGCACTAAAGGAAACTGACTCAAAAGGAAAGATACCAGATATCGGCACTGAAGCTCCCACCCTTCGGGCGGCAAATGTCGTCCAAAATCATTCCAGATGATTTTGTCAACATCGATGTCTCGGT